>CANFVX010000199.1 GCA_947450495.1 Gammaproteobacteria bacterium | reverse complement strand
GTCATGCAAATCACTATTTCCGGCCACCACGTTGAACTCTCTGCTGCGCTTCAGGAATACATCAAAAACAAAATGCAACGGATCGTGCGTCACTTCGATCACGTGATGGATATTCATGTGGTGCTCGGCACCGAGCGCCAGTTGCAGAAGGCGGAAGCGAATCTGCATCTGGCCGGCGCCAACCTCCATGCGGAGAGCGAGCACGATGACATGTACGCCGCCATCGATCTGCTGGTCGATAAACTCGACCGTCAGGTTCGCAAACACAAGGAAAAGCTGACCGACCCTCATGTCCGCGAGGCGGCTGCGGTGCGCAGCCAGTCCTGAGTCAGCGCGTCTGACGCTAGCGGATGCTCAGCCGATGAAGGGGCCGATGAAGGGGCCGATGAAGGGGCCGAGTCTGCAGGCGGCGCGATTCACTGGAGCGACACCGTGAACCCGCGCCGCTTTGTGCTGATTTCCGGCATGTCCGGCGCGGGTAAGACCACTGCTCTGCACGCGCTTGAAGATGCAGGGTTCTACTGCGTGGATAACCTGCCTGCGGGTTTTCTGGCCGAATTCGCGCAGTTCATTAGCGAGGGGGATTTACCCCATTACCGGCAGGTCGCGGTGGGCATTGATGCCCGTAACCGCGAAGCGGATTTGATCCAGCTGCCCGATATTCTCGACCAGCTCCGTAGTGCGGCCTTGGCGGTAGAGCTGGTGTTTATTGAGGCCTCGGACGAGGCGCTGCTCAAGCGCTTTAGTGAGACGCGGCGGCGTCATCCCTTGTCGGGTACCCGCGTGCCCTTGCGCGAAGCCATCGCGCAGGAGCGCGCGCTGTTGGAGCCCATCAGCTCTCGGGCCGATCTGCGTATCGATACCACCCACACGCATATTCACCGCTTTCGCACTCAATTGATCGAACGGATTACGCGGCGCGAAACGAACGTGCTGGCGCTTCAGTTCTGTTCCTTCGGCTACAAGAACGGCGTGCCGCCAGATGCCGATTTTGTGTTCGACGTGCGTTGCTTGCCCAACCCGCATTGGGATCCCGAGTTGCGCCACCTGACTGGCCGCGATGACGCCGTGTGCCAATTTCTGGAAACCAGCGACTACGCCCGTGAAATGGTCGCCTACCTGACCGCCTTTCTGGAGAAATGGATTCCGCGCTTTGAAGCGGATAACAGGAGTTACCTCACGATTGCCATCGGTTGTACCGGGGGTCGTCACCGATCTGTCTATGTGGCTGAAAAACTGGCCACGCATTTTCGCGCGCTGCGACACGTCGTCGCCACGCATCGCGATAGCTGAGAGCCCCCATGCCTGTGCGCAATGTTGTCATCGTCAATCGGTTGGGCCTGCACGCTCGCGCGGCCGCCAAGTTCGTGCAGACCGCCGGTAAATTCGCCTGCGACATTACGCTGCAGAAAGCGTCTAACCGGGTCAACGGTAAAAGCATTATGGGCCTGATGATGCTGGCCGCCGCCCAGGGCGCCGAGCTTGAGTTGAGCACTAGCGGGCAGGACGAAACGCCCGCGATGAACGCGCTGGTGGAACTCATTGACGGACGCTTCGGCGAACCCGAATGACGATCGCGCTGCACGGCAAAGGCATATCGCGAGGGATCGCGCTCGGCAGTGCCCACATCATCCAGCGCGATTCGCTGGAAGTGTTGGAATACCCGATTGCCGAAGCTGACTTGCCGGCGGAACTCGAACGACTGAGTGCTGCGGTGGAAGAGGCCAAACAAAGCCTGCGCGCCATGCGCGAACGCATTCCCGCCCACACGCCCGCCGATATTGCCTCATTCATCGATACGCATTTGCTGATGCTCGACGACCCGTCGCTGACTGAAGAGCCCAAGCGGCTGATGCGCCAGCGCGGCTGCAACGCCGAGTGGGCACTCAAACTGCAGCGCGACTCCATCGTGCAGGTGTTTGACGGCATGGACGACGCCTATCTGCGCGCGCGCCGTGACGATGTCGACCACGTCATTAACCGCGTCTTGCGGATTTTGTTGAATCAGGCGCCCGCTCGCCATGAATCGGCCGACAGTAATCTTGAAGGTCTCATTCTGATTGCGGACGACCTCTCTCCGGCGGATGCGCTGCTGATGCAGCAGCACGGGATCGTCGGGTTTATCACCGAGTATGGCGGCCCCACTTCGCACACCGCGATCATTGCCCGCAGCCTTGGCTTGCCAGGGGTGGTTGGCGTACCGCATGCCCGCCGCTATCTCCGTGAGGGCGAACCCCTGATTGTCGACGGTGACGAAGGCCTGGTGCTTGGCGATGCCGACCAGCGCATCATCGAGCACTACCGGGCCCGCCGGGATGAGCGCCAAAAGCGCATCAGCCGGCTAGCCCGCCTCAAGCGCGCGCTAACCGTTACCGCCGACGGGGTGCCGATTGAGTTGCTGGCGAATGTCGATCTGGAAAGCGACTTCGAACTTGCGAAAAGCTCTGGCGCGCGGGGTGTAGGGCTTTATCGCACCGAATTCCTGTACATGAACCGGATGGATGCGCCGAGCGAAGACGAGCACTTCGCGGTCTACAAGCGCTTAACAGAAGCGTTTCGACAGCAACCGGTCACCATTCGAACCATGGATATCGGCGCCGACAAACACGTCAGCGCCAGCGTGTCGTCCAGGCTGAATGCGGTGAATCCGGCGCTGGGGATGCGCGCGGTGCGCCTCGGCTTAAAGGAGCCCGACCTGCTCGTGCCGCAAATGCGGGCGATTATCCGGGCCTCCGCGCTGGGCCAGGTGCGGTTGATGATCCCGATGCTGTCGCACGTGGATGAAGTGGCGCAGGTGATGCTGCTTATCCGCGAGATTCAGCGGGAGTTCGACCGCCAGAACATCCCCTACGATCCGGCCATGCCGATAGGCGGCATGTTGGAAGTCCCGGCGGCCGTCGCCTTTGCCGACGGCTTCGCCCGCACGCTCGATTTTCTGTCCATCGGTACCAACGACCTCATCCAGTACGCGGTCGCCATTGACCGGGTGAACGAGGAGGTAAGTTATCTCTACGACCCGCTCAATCCCGGCGTGCTACGCCTGATCGAAATGGCGATCCGGCATGCCGACGGCGCGGCCTGTCCCATTGCGATGTGCGGGGAAATGGCCGGTGACGTGAGATACACCCGTTTACTGCTCGGGCTCGGGTTGCGGGCGTTCAGCGTTCACCCTTCGCTGCTGCTTGAAGTGAAGCAGGCGATTGCCGAGACCGAAATAGCGCCCGTGAAGCGTCTGGTCAGCAAGGCGCTACGCAGCACCGATATCGCGCGCTACCGGGATTTGCTGGCCTCACTCATTTAATTTGTGGTGTTAATCAAACGCGACACCTGAGTGGCATCGCCGTTTATCGTGGTCTAGCTCAATTTTCTTGACAGGAAAGTGTTGGCCTTGTCAGTCAAAAGCCGTATGCTCGCCCCGACAAAGCCTTACTTCGTTGCGTCCACGCGACAAGTAGGTTTGGCCTTTCGAAACAACCCTGAGGAATGTTCACCAATGAACCGCCATATCAAGTCTGGACTCTTACTGTGCCTCGGCCTCGCGATGGCGGGCTGCGGTGGTCAAAAAATCAAGCCGGGCGACGTGCTGTGCCCGCTCGTTGGCGCCGCTGCTGGCGCTGGTGTTGTGGCTGCCGGTGCTGATACCGACGAAACCGGCGCGCTGGCCGGTGGTGCGGTGCTCGGTGCCGCCGTCGGCTACCTGATCTGCCACGAAAATGAAAAACCGGTCGCCCCGCGTCCGGTGCCGGCCCCGCCGCCGGCCCCGGTTGCCAAAGTGACGCCGCCGCCGCCGCCGGCCCCGGTGCTTCCCGCCGTTGGCACCAAGATGATCAGCCTCGAAGGCACCAACTTCGCCTTCAACAAAGCTGACATCACTGCCGAAGGCAAGGCCAAGCTCGACGCCGCCGCCACGACCCTGGGTGCAGAACCCACCGTGAAGCTGAGCGTTGAAGGTCACACCGACGCCGTGGGCTCCGCGCCTTACAACCAAGCCCTGTCCGAGCGCCGCGCGAAATCCGTGGTGGCCTACCTGGTCAGCAAAGGGGTTGATGGTGCGCGCCTGACGCCGGTCGGCTACGGCAAGACCAAGCCGGTTGCGACCAATGACACGGCCGAAGGCCGCGCTCAGAACCGTCGCGTTGATCTGGTGGTGAGCGCGAACTAAGTTCAAGCGCCTCACGGCCTGAAGGAAAAGCCCTCCTCGGAGGGCTTTTTCTTTTTCTGGCGCTTATTTTTCGATGAGCAAGCTCAGTAACTGCGCTGGCGCTGAGCGCGCTAACAGGATCACCTGCCGGAAGGCTTCCGGATCTTTTTGCCAGGTCAGGACGCCTGCTCTCGGTTGCTGGGCGTCTTTCAAACGTGACAGCCAGAAGCGGAGCCCTGCGGCGCGCCAGGCGCCAGGCCATGCAAGATGCTCGGCCTTGGTCAGCGGTCTGACTTGCTCGTAAGCCATCACCAGCGCGCGTGCTGCCGGGACGTCCAGTCCGGGCCTGTCCATGAGGCACCAATCGATTACGGTGATGGCGAGGTCGTACAGCAGGGCGCCGTGACAGGCGTAGTAAAAATCGATCGCGCCGCACAGCCGAGTGCCATCAAACAGCACGTTGTCGCGGAACAAATCGGCGTGAATGACGCCTTGGGGGAGCGCGCCTAGCGGTGCGGTGTTCTGCAGGGCAAGTTCTTCAACGAGTAGCGTAGCGACCGGCTCGTCGAGGGTCGGGAGCAGGGACTGGGCGGTCTCCTCGCGCCAGCGCGCGCCGCGTGGGTCGGGTTGATGTTGTTCAAAGCGGGTGCCAGCCACATGCATGCGCGCCAGCAGGGTGCCGACCGCCGTGCAGGCCTCGGGATTGGGTTGGGAGAGGCTCTTACCGGCCAGCCGTTGAAAGACGGCGGCGGGCTTGCCGCGCAATTCGCCCAGCGCCCCGCCGTTGCGGTTCAGGCGCGGGGCTGGGCAAGGGACACCTTGTGCAGAAAGAAAAGCCATCAGGGCGAGGTACCAGTCCAGCGCGGCGGCCGGCATGGTTTCAAAGAGGGTCAGCACGTGCTCAACGGTCGCGCCTGACTGCGCGGTCGTGAGATAGAAGTTGGAGTTTTCGATGCCGTCGCGGATGCCGGCGAAGTGCACCACCTCGCCGAGCGCGTAGGGTTTGAGGAAGCCCGCTAGTTCATCCGCGGTGGGGTTGGTATAGACCGCCATGGCTACGCGGCGAGGCGGTCAAGCTCAGATTACCAGCTGAAAATCACCCATTGCGGAACGACCGGGGCTTCGTTCAGGTTGCCAACCCGCGTTTCCAGTTTGCCGTCGCCGTCATTGTCGACCAGATAGTAGGCAGGGCCGATGAAGGGCTTCACCTTCACCATGTAGATGCGCCCGCCAGCGCGGTATTCCTGCACCGTGGCATCCTTGCGTTGAACGATGGTGATTTCGGGCTCGATTGCCTTGCCGTCCTCCATCGGGCCGACCGGCGCCGGGGCCGCTTCCGGAATTGGCTCGAGTTGGTCGGGCTGCGCAGCCTGTGCGAGACCGCCAATCAGGAGCGAGGCAATCAGAAGGAGCGGTATTGTCGTTCGCATTTGAGCTTTCCCGATCGGGCGCGATGGTGGATTAAGTGCCCGTAGCATAGCATCAGCTCGCGGCGCGATGGGCTGCGTTTTGGTCAGCTAAACGGGCCATGATCAGGTGCTTGGAAAAAGACGGGAAGCCTTGGCGATATGACTAAATCAAGACTGGTGCTGGTAGACGGCTCGTCCTTTCTCTATCGGGCTTTTCACGCCATGCCGGGGCTTAGCAACGCGAGCGGTCAGGCCACTGGCGCCATTCACGGCATTCTCTCGATGCTCGCGCGCCTGCGGGTGGATTACCCGTCCGAGTATTTCGCGGTGGTGTTTGATCCGCGCGGCAAAACCCAGCGCGACGAATGGTTCGCCGACTACAAGGCCACGCGGCCCTCGATGCCCGAGGAGCTCGCCTCCCAGGTGCCCTTGATCAACCAAATCATCGACGCGCAGGGCCTGCCCCGTTTAGTGCTGGATGGCGTTGAAGCGGACGATGTCATCGGCACCCTTGCCCGGCGCGGAGCGAGCGCGGGATGTGACGTCATTATCTGCACCAGCGACAAGGACCTCGCCCAGCTGGTGAACGAGGACATCACCCTCGTGAACACCATGGACAAGGAAAACAGCGTCATGGATATCGCCGGGGTAAAGGCCAAGTTCGGGGTCGAGCCGGCGCAAATCATCGATTACCTCACGCTCATCGGCGACACCTCGGACAACATCCCGGGCGTCCCCAAAGTGGGCCCTAAAACGGCCGTCAAATGGCTGGCCGAATACGGATCGCTGGACGAAATCGAACGCCGCGCCGAGAGCATCGGCGGCGTGGTGGGACAGAATCTGCGGGACGCGCTGCCGCGCCTGCCCCTGTCGCGCAAACTCGTGACCATCATGGATGCGCTGGATCTGCCGTGGAGCCTCGACGCGTTGGTCGTGCGCCCGCCGGAACGCGAACAGCTCGCCGAGCTCTATCGCAATCTGGGTCTGAAAACCTCGCTGCGCTTGCTCGAACAACAGGCCCTTGAGGTGCAGGCCGACGCCGCACCGCCGCCGGACATGGCCAGCGCTCGCGAACATTACGAAACCGTGCTGGATGACGCGCGTTTCGCGGAATGGCTGGAGATTCTGGCGCAGGCCGAGCTCTTTGCCTTTGATACCGAAACCACCAGCCTCAACTACATGCAGGCGCGCGTGGTGGGGGTGTCGTTCTGTGTGGAGCCGGGCAAGGCCG
>CANFVX010000198.1 GCA_947450495.1 Gammaproteobacteria bacterium | reverse complement strand
GGCAAGACCACCAACTACACCGAAGGCACGCGCAACCGCCAGATCAAATTTCTCAACCCGGATGCCGACTGGTACAACATCAAAACGAAGATCCCCATCTACATCGCGGCCAGCGGCCCGAAGAGCCTTGAGATGGCTGGCGAAATTGCCGACGGCGTGATCCTGTTTGGCGCGGTCAGCCCGTCGTTGATCAACTTTGTGATGGACCACGTGCGCGCCGGCGCCGAGCGCGCGGGCCGCAACCCGGCGGATGTCTACGCGTTGGTGATGACTGCCTTCCATCTGACCCAGCCCGGTGAAAGCCTGGAGACCTCGGAAGTGCGTCAGGCCGTGGGCCCGTTCGTATCGTCCTCGACCAACATCTTTGCGCTGTCAAATCCCGATCCGATGACGCTGCCGGCCGATCTGCGCGACGACATCATGGCTTTCCGCGACATCTACAAAGTGCCGGAAGGTCCGATCGAAACGCGTCACCTGCAGATGTACTCGGACTATCTGCTCGGCTTCAAGAAGGAGCACGAAGCGGTGGTCAGCGAGAAAATCATCCGCGCCACCACGCTCACCGGCACGGCGGATGAAATTGTCGACGCCATTCACGGCATGAAGAAGGCCGGCATTCACCAGGTGGCGGTGCAGCCGATCATCGACAACCAGAAGACGGTGGAAGTGTTCTCGCGCGAAATCATTTCGCGCATCAAGTAAGGTCTGCTTAGGCGCTCGGGGCGGGCGGCAAGCTCGCCCCGAATGCCCTTAGGCGCTTAGCCTTTCGCCAGTTCTGTCAGCTGCGCGCCCCAGGCGCGGTAGGAGGCCAGCGGCGTCCAGCTGATTTCCGGCACGAGATGGGCAAAGCCCAGCTTCCAGATCGGTAGCGCGTGCACGGCGGCGTCCATGTCATCCCCGCTGCCCACATCCATCACCGCGATTACTTCGTATTTGCCCGCCACTTTCCACACGTGCTTGATGGCGCCGGCTTCCAGCGCGGCCGTTACGGCCACCGACTCCTGTCGCCACACTTCAAAAAATTCGGCGTTGCTCATCGATTCCGGTTTGACCAGCTTTACCCACAACATGATTTCCATTGCGCTCTCCAGAAGGTTTTTAATTGAGCCTGGCAGGCGTGAGAGGCCTGCGGGCGGCCGCCAGCATAGAGGGCGCGGTACAAGGTGTGAATCTCGGCTGGAAGGAAAGTGAAGCGCCGAGAGTTTGCAGCTTGACCCATTCCCCCACGGGCGATTGAATACCGCAGCCTTTCGTCGTGCGTGAGCCGTCGGTCTGGTGTTTTCTTTCTTCTGTTCCAAGGACTCCGCCCGATGAATTCCATTGCAGTGCCCGGCATGCATCCCGACGACGCCCGCGAGTGGCGCCGCCTGCATGTGCCGGTTTATAACGAAAATCGGCTCAAACTCGGCATTTTTGGCATGAACTGCAGTAACGGCTGCACCATCACGCATGCCGAAACCACCTTTGAAGCCAGCTACGAACACAACGTCAAAATTGCGAAGCTGGCCGATGAGCTCGGCTTCGAGATGCTGGTGCCGGTGGGCCGCTGGAAACACTTTGGCGGCACCACCAAATTCAACAGCAACAATATGGAGGTCTACACCTGGGCGACCGCCATGGCGTGCAACACCTCACAAATCATGCCCTTCGCCACCTCGCATGTGCCGACGGTGCATCCGCTGTTTGCGGCCAAGCAGGCGGCGACTATCGATCGCATTTCCAACGGGCGCTTCGGTCTCAACATTGTCTGCGGCTGGTTCCGGCCGGAAATCGAGATGTTTGGCATCGAGCAACTCGCGCACAGCGATCGTTACGGCATGGCGCAGGAGTGGCTGGACGTGATTCGTCAGGCCTGGCGCGAGCAGGACTTCAACTACGACGGCAAGCACTACCACATCAAGGGTGGCTATCTCGATCCCAAACCCGTGCAACAGCCGCATCCGGTGTTGATTAACGCGGGTAACTCAGAAGAAGGTCGGGAGTTTTCGGCGCGCAATGTGGATTTCAATTTCATCACCATGGCCACCAAGGATCAGGCGCAGGGCATGGTGCAGGACATTCACACCCGGGCCCGCGACTACGGGCGCGAGTGCGGCGTGATGAGCTACGGCCTGGTGTGTTGCCGCGATACCGAAGAAGAAGCCAAAGCGCTCTACGATCGCATCGTCGCCGGCGGTGACTGGGACGCGGTGAAGAACATCATGGCGGTGCTCGGCATGGAGAGCAGTTCGTTCAACGAGCAGATCAAGAGTTTCGGCGAGCGCTTTATTGCCGGCTGGGGCGGCTATCCGCTGGTGGGTACGCCAGAGCAGGTCGTGGCCCAGATGCTGGAACTGCGCGAGCTCGGGATTGAAGGTTTCATTCTGTCCTGGCTCGACTACTACGAAGAACTCAAATATTTCGGTGAACGCGTGCTGCCCCTGATGAAACAGGCCGGCCTGCGGGTTTAAAACAGAGAACGATCAAGCAGTGAGAAGCAATATGAGCAGATTAAAAGGCAAAGTCGCCATCATTACCGGCGCATTGGGTGGACAGGGTCAGGTGGCGGTGCGGCGCTTTGTGGAAGAAGGCGCACGGGTGCTGGCGTCCGATCTCGCGACGCGGGCCAACGGTGAGGTGGCGGCGCTGGCGAAGGCGCAGCCCGAGGTGGTGGCCTATGTGGGCGGCGACGTGCGCGATAGCAAAGTGGTCGAGAAAATTGTGAAGACCGCGGTGAAGCGCTTCGGTCGTCTCGATGTGCTGTTCAACAACCACGGGATCATGGTGGGCAAGCCGTTTCTGGAAACCACCGTGGAAGAACTCGACGACCTGCTGGCGATTAACCTGCGCGCCCCGTTCCTGCTCAGTCAGGCGGCGGCCAGAGTGATGGCCAAACAGGGCAACGGCAGCATCATCCAGAACTCCTCGGTGGGCGGTATCGTGGGCTTCCCCACCATGGCCGCCTACGGCGCCTCCAAAGGCGGGTTGGCGCAGCTGGCGCGCTCCATGGCCACCGATCTCGCGGGCTTCAATATTCGGGTGAATGCGATTTGCCCCGGCGTGGTCGACACCGCCATGCCGCGCCGCTATGTGAAAGACATCGAAGACAAGGAAGGCGCGTTCAAGCAAATGGCAGCGATGCACTTGATGAACCGTCTGGCCGAGCCCATCGAGATTGTGAACGTGGCGCTGTTTCTGGCCTCAGACGAAGCCTCTTACATGACCGGCGCGGTGATTCCGGTCGATGGTGGGCTGACCGCTATCTAGGCGTCAGCGCTCACCTGCTTAGGCCCGACGACTAAGCAGGTGGGCCTGAATCACGCGCTTCACGTCGGCTTCGCCAAATGGTTTCGCTAGATGGCCGTCCATGCCGGCAGCGAAGCAGTTATCCCGATCTTCCTTAAAGGCGCTCGCACTCACCGCGATGATGGGCACGCGCGGCAGCTGGCGGGAATTTTCGAGCTGACGAATCTCCCGGGTGGCGGCAAGGCCATCCATGAGGGGCATCTGGCAGTCCATCAGGATGAAATCGGGGCGCGATTTCAAAAAGCTTTCCACCGCCGTCCGACCGTCGCTGGCGACCGATACCTGCAAGCCCAGATTGCTCAGCATCGATTCCCCCACCAGCAAATTCACTTCGTTGTCGTCCACCAGCAGCACGCGGCCGTGCAGGGATTCAAACACCTCGCGCTTGACGGTCTCGGTGAAAACCGGCGCCGGCCCTTGTGGGGTGCCGGGGATCCACGGGAGGCGCAAGGTGAAGGTGGATCCCGCGCCGGGCGTGCTTTCGCAACTGAGGTCGCCGCCCATGGCCTGCGCGAACTGGCGCGCGATGTTGAGTCCGAGTCCGGTGCCGCCGAAGCGGCGCGTGTACGAACCGTCGGCCTGCGTGAAGGCTTCAAAGATATGAGCCTGGGCGCTGGCGGGAATGCCGATGCCGGTATCTCTCACCAGAATATGCAGCACGGCGCCCTGCATGCGAGTGCTCACCGAGACCTCGCCCTCGCCGGTGAATTTAATCGCGTTGCCCACCAGATTGATCAGGATTTGCTTGATGCGCGCTTCGTCGCCAAGCATCCAGCAGTCCTCGCCGAGGGTACTGAAACTTCGCAGATGTAGCCGTTTGCGATAAGCCGTGGCCATTTGCATGGCGAGCACATCTTCAATCAGCAACTCGAGATCGAAATCCTTACTTTCCAGCTGGAGCCCGCTGCTTTCAATTTTCGAGATGTCCAGAATGTCGTTAATCAGCGCCAGCAGATGCTCGCCGGATTTAGCGATCAGCCCAAGTTCCTCAACTTCTTTGGCGTCGCGCGGGCGGTTCTTGATCACTTCCAGCAGGCCGAGCATACCGTGTAGCGGGGTACGCATTTCGTGGCTCATGGTGGCGAGAAAGCGGGTTTTGACCTGACTGTGATGCTCTGCCTGAATCAGTGCTTCCGCGCGCTCTGCAGCCAGCTTGTCCATGGTGTGGCGCCGGGTGAGGAGTTCGTTGAGGGCCCGCGAGACGCGCCGGGTATCGAATAAGAGCAGCCCAAGAAAGACCGCGAGAGAGCAGCCGACGAACAGATGCGCCTCGCCGTTCGTCAACAATTCTCGCACCAACATTGGCCCTAATACGCCGACAGCGAACGCCACGCTGCCGGCAAAATGCATCGACAACACCACACAACCGAAGGCGGCGGTGCCGAGAAGGATGCCTGTGACGGCCGCCAGCAGGGCGATGCTGTCGTTGTTAACCAGTACCGCGAAAAGGCAGCTCCACACGATACCGTCAAAGGCCAGCAACCAGGTGTAGTGTGTCGCCCAAACCTCGGGCGGCCTGCTGTTGGGAGCGCGCTTCCACGCGGCGTAACACAGAAGGCGCATCCCGGCGGTAATGATTTTGGCGGTGAACCACCCCAGCAATACGACGTGAGATACCTGCGGCCAGAGATACCAGAGGATAAGCGTAGCGAAGATCACACCCCCGATGGCCGGCGGTGTGTTTCGGGTAAACAGCAGCGCGGTGCGCTCGGTCGCGATCGCATTCAGGACCTGCGGGTCCGGCGATTCAACGCATTCGTTTACCGCAGAGACTTCAGGTGGACTCATCAGATTTTCCCTGCTGGCGCTGTATTCGCCCGGCGGTGGGCGGCGCGTGCTCGTTGGCATGCGACTCCTTGCGCCACAGTGGACTCCCGCGGACGGTCATTGCTGCCCGACGATCGGCCGCAACTAAACACCGGCATGGCGCGGCACCGTTAATTTGAAGCATGAGCCCTCGGCGCTTGAGCTCTCAAGTACCAACTCGCCGCGCATCGCTTCTGCAAGCTGTCGAGCGATCGCAAGCCCAAGCCCGGAGCCGCTCAGCTTGCTTTTTTTATCGACGGGTCCTTGTCGGAAAGGGTCAAAAATACTGGCCTGATGCGCCTCTGGGATACCCGTGCCAGAGTCCTTCACGCGAATAGCAATGGCGTCTGGCGTGAGTTGGCTCGTGAGGGTGATGCGGCCCTGCGCAGTGTGCTGAATCGCATTGCCGAGCAGGTTGTACAGGACCTGCCGCACGCGCATTTCGTCCGCAAATACGGTGAAATCGTTCCCGGTCGGGTGGAAGAGTGTCAGGCGCAGGCCTTTGGCCTCGGCCATTGAGTGAAAAGGGGCGGCGACGGCTTCCACCGCCATCCTGAGGTCGAAGGTGGCGGGCTTGAGTTCGAGGCCGCCGGCTTCAATTCTGGAGAGGTCCAGCACGTCGTTGATCAAGCCCAGCAGATGCGCGCCAGATTTCTGGGTCATCATCAGCTGCGACTGTTTGGCGCTGTCGGTCTCTTGCTTGAGCAGCAATTCCAGCATGCCCAGAACAACATGCATGGGCGTTCTGATTTCATGCGAAATCGCCGCCATGAAGCGGGTTTTGGCCTCGCTGCTGGCAGCGGCTGCCGCTTGGGCCAGTTTCGCTTGCGTGAGCAGTTCGGTGGACTGGAACCTGAGCTGCAGGAGTTCAGTGGTGGAGGCCGCGGCGCGTCGGGCATCGGCCAGGACCACCACGAGAAAAACCCCCAGCGAGCCCGCCATATAGAGGTTGTACGGACCGCCCAAACTGAGTTGCAGCAGCATGAAAGGCACGACGGTGCAGAGACAAAAAACCGCATTGGCGGCAAAAGACACAGACAGGACGACGCAGCCGACGGAAGCAACCCCCACCACGGCGGACATGGCGGTGGAGAGCAGCACGAGGTCTGAGGTGTTGATCAAAAATACGGGCGCGCCCCACACCAGCCCATCAGCCGCCAATAACCACAGGTAGAGCCGCAGCCATTCATTGGGATGTCTCGCCGTTTGGTTGCGACTGAAACCCAGATGACAAAGACCCCGCAAGCCGACGACCGCGAATTTCAGGACTAACCAAACCGGAATTCCCACCGCCCCGTTGGTGTCCAGAAACCAGCCCAATGCCAGTGCGAAGACACAGGACAGCAGCATCGGCGGCATGTTGCGCCAGAACAGCAGGCGTACGCGCTCTGAGTCGACCAAATCCGCAAATTCCCCGGTGGGTATTCCGGGCTCGTCAATGTCTGGATGTTTCTGCATGGTCGTTTTGAGCTACCTGAGGGCGTCGTCCAACGGCGACTGGGGGAGAACGCGACATTCAAGCTCGAGAGCGTCGGGCACGACGCGGTGGGACGATCACCGCGTCGTGACCTCTGGCTTTAGAGCTGCAGGGATTTCACCTCAAGGAATTCCTCGAGGCCGAACTTACCCGCTTCACGACCGAGACCCGACTGCTTGTAGCCCCCAAACGGGGCCAGCGGGTTGTAGCGGCCACCGTTGACGGAGATTTGTC
>CANFVX010000197.1 GCA_947450495.1 Gammaproteobacteria bacterium | reverse complement strand
GGGCTCACTGGGATATTGCGCAATGACTTTGCGCACCAACTCCTCCGCCTGATCGAAGCGCTCGTACGCCAGATAGACGTTCACTTCTTCAAGCGGATCGACATTCAGTGCCTCTGCGGGCGCCTCAATGGTCCGGGCATGCGGCTCAATGGCCGCACTAAACGGCGGCACCGTGTCGGTCAACTTGTCGATGAGAATGGTCTGGGTGGCGTCCTCGTCTTGCTCTTGCCGGCTATCGACAATCGTCGATTCAACCGTGGCGACCGCCGTAACCGGGTTAGGCCGAGGCGCCTTTGGCACCCCGTGGCCGCGCAACTTGCTGAGCCCAAAAATGAGAAGGGCTATCAACGAGCCCAGAATGCCGAAGACCGTGATTGCGCCACCAGGGACCAAATCGCGCACCGCCGACGGCAGTAGCGAGTCAAGGAAGCCCTCTTCCTGTTCAGGCGCAACGGCGGGGACTACCGGGGTAGGCGGCTTCGGCGCGGCCGGCTTAACCGGTGCGCTAGCTTCCGGCGTAACGGCCGGGGGAGGTGGTGCCGGCGCGACCTCTGCCGGGGTCGCGGGCGTCGCCGGTGCTGGCGTTGCGGCTGGCGCCGTGGACTGACTGCCCGGTGGCTGCGCCGGCACGCCGGCTTGGCTGGACTGCAGCTTGGCCAGTTCTTCGTCCTTCAACTGCACCTGCCGCTGCAGCAGATCAATGATGTCTTCCGCCTCGTCCAGACGAGCCTTCAGTTCGAGAGTCTGGTCGCTTTGGGCGGCGGCGTGTTCGTCGCCCAGTTCTTTGCCAGCGCCACCGGCGGTTTGGGATTTGCTCTTGGGCGCGACAATTTCAAGGTGCGCATCTTCCAATTTGGCCGGCGAGTCTGTTGCAGGAGCACTCGCTGCGGTTCGGGGCTGCTGGGACACGGGATGCTTGGCCGCTCCCTGGCGATATTCCTGCCAGAGTTGGGTTTGACGCGCGAGTTCGGTGGCCGCCTCGCTTCGGGTCAGCGCGGCCAATTCGGCCGCTGAGGGCAACTTGAGCACGGCGCCCTTGCGCAACATATTGATGTTGCCGGTCGGAAAGCCTTCAGGGTTGGCGCGTAACAAGGCCAACATCATCTGTTGCACAGAGCCATTGGCAGGCTTGTGCTGTTGCGCCAGCGCCCAGAGGGTCTCACCGGCGGCGATAGGACCGATGGTGCCGGTCGCAACGACTGGCGGGGCGCTCACCGGGGCCGGGGCTCGCCCGATCGGTGCGGGACTGCGGGGCGACGGCGTTGCCGACACGGCTTTCGGTGCCTGCGCGGCTTGGCGGCGATTGGGATCGTACAAGGGTGGGTCGAGCAGAACGGTGTATTCACGCACCATCCGGCCCTGGGCCCAGTTCAACTCGACCAGAAAGTCCAGATACGGTTCGCGAACCACATTACGGGTATAAACCCGAATGTAATCATTGCCTTTCGGATTCGTAACGACTTCAAATTTGAGCGCCAGCAATACCGCATCACGGGCAAGTCCGGCCCGGTCAAACTGCGTCGTGTCGGCTAGCTTTATGGTCAATGCATCGAAATCTCCCGGCTGGGCGCCAAGAATTTCGATCTTTCCTTCGAACGGCTGGTTCAGGGCTGACGAGGCCTTTAAAGCTCCCAAGCCCAGCGCAGGGGCCACGACGGGAAACATCAGCGAGATTGCCAGCGCAACGGCCCTTTTCCGTAGCATGTTCTGCTTCCTTAGTCGCTCAACGAATATGGCCGAGCTTGAGCATAGCAATCGCTGATGGCGATCGTGGCAATCTCAATTTTCGACCTGCGATGGAACTTTACAATTCAACGTTAAATTTAGCTTATAGATAGCTTTTTACCAAGATTTCCGCGATCTGGACACTGTTAAGCGCCGCGCCTTTACGCACATTGTCGGAGACGACCCAAAGATTGAGTCCGCGAGGATGGGAGATATCTTCCCGAATTCGCCCGACGTACACGGGATCGTGATTGGCCGCCTCGGTGACCGCCGTGGGGTAGCCGCCGTCTTTGCGCTCGTCCAGCAATTTCACACCGGGGGCTTTGCGGAGCAGGGCGCGCGCTGTTTCAAGGTCGATCTTTTCACGAGTCTCAATATGAACCGCTTCGGAATGACCGTAGAAAACCGGCACGCGCACGGCGGTCGGATTCACCTGAATGCGCTCGTCGCCCATGATCTTGCGGGTCTCCCACACCATTTTCATTTCTTCCTTGGTGTAGCCGTTGTCCATAAAGACGTCGATCTGGGGCACGCAGTTGAACGCAATCTGACGCGGATAAACCTTGCTTTCTGTGGGTTTGCCGTTGAGCAGTTCGGCCGTCTGGCGTGCGAGTTCCTCGATTGCCTCCTTGCCAGTGCCGGATACCGCCTGATAGGTGCACACATTAATGCGCTCGATCCCAACCGCATCGTAAATAGGCTTGAGCGCCACCAGCATCTGGATGGTGGAGCAATTGGGGTTGGCGATGATGCCCCGGTTCCGGTACTCGGCGATCGCGGCAGGATTGACCTCGGGCACGACCAAGGGAATATCGGCGTCGTATCGAAACTGCGAGGTGTTATCGATAACGACGCAGCCGGCGGCGGCGGCTTTCGGCGCATAAACGGCAGAAACCGAAGCGCCGGGCGAGAACAAGCCAATCTGAACGGTGCTGAAATCAAACGTGTCGAGGTCTTCTACCGTTAAATAGCGGCCCGCATATTGGACCTTGCTACCGGCAGAACGGGCGCTGGCGACCGCATGCACCCGGTCAGCGGGGAATTTGCGCTCGGCGAGGATCGACAGCATGGTCTCGCCCACGGCACCCGTAGCGCCGACGACGGCCACATTGAATTTACGGCTCATTGCTAAATTTCCTTCGACTTTAAGCGGCTAGGCCTGCAGTGCCGCGACGACTTGCTGCCCCATCTCAACCGTTCCCACAACGTGAGTTCCCGGGCTCTGGATGTCGGCAGTCCGGTAACCCTGTTCCAAGACCCGGGCGACGGCTTGTTCTACTCGTACCGCTTGGGTCGGCTCGTTGAGCGAGTAGCGCAGCATCATCGCCACCGACAGGATCGTTGCCAGCGGATTGGCAATGTTCCGGCCTGCGATATCGGGCGCTGAACCATGAATCGGCTCATACATCCCCTTGCCATTCGCATCCAGCGATGCCGACGGCAGCATGCCTATCGATCCGGTCAGCATGGAAGCCAGATCCGACAGGATGTCCCCGAAGATGTTACCGGTGACGATCACGTCGAACTGCTTTGGCGCCCGCACCAACTGCATCGCGGCGTTATCAACATACATGTGACTCAGCGACACCGCCGGATATTCTTTTGCGACTTCCGTCACGACTTCGCGCCAGAGTTCGGTTGTCTCCAGCACGTTGGCCTTGTCGACCGAGCACAGACGCCCCTGACGTTGCCCGGCAGTGCGGAAGGCAGCATGCGCGATGCGGCGTATTTCCGCCTCCGAGTAGATCATCGTGTTCCGCCCCACGCGACTGCCGTCGGCCAGGGTTTCGATGCCGCGTGGTTGTCCGAAGTAAATATCGCCGGTCAGTTCCCGGACGATCATGATGTCGAGCCCGCCCACCACTTCGGGCTTGAGCGCGGAGGCATCCGCCAGCGCGTTGAACAGCGATGCTGGCCGTAGATTGCAGAACAGTTCCAGTCCCGATCGCAGCGCCAGCAAGCCTCGCTCGGGACGCTTGGCACGCTCGATTTGATCCCACTGCGGCCCACCGACCGCTCCCAGCAGAATCGCGTCCGCGGCGCGACCGGCTTTTAGCGTGGCCTCGGGCAACGGTTCGCCGGTGGCTTCGTAAGCACAGCCCCCCATCAGCGCTTCTTCTGAATCGAACTGGAGTCCAAATCGCTCGCGCAAAGCATGCAGTACGCCGGTGGCCGCGCCCACGATTTCCGGGCCAATACCGTCGCCGCTGATCAGGAGGATCTTGTGCGTCATCGGGAACAATCACTGTTAAAAAAGGGGTCGGGAGGATAACCGAAAGAATCCTGCCAAGGTACCGATGGCACCGCTGTCAGGCCCCTCTATACTAGCGACCCACCCAGCGCCGACCATTGCCAGCCATGAACCCCGGACTCGCCCGTTTACAACCTTATCCATTCGAGCGGCTTACCGGGCTACGCGCAGGGCTGGTGCCCAATCCGGCGCTGGCGCCGATCAATCTGTCCATTGGCGAACCGCAACACCCCACGCCAAAGCTCGTGCTCGACGCGCTGGTCGCCGCCCTGGAGGGCACGGCCAAATATCCCGCCACCAAAGGCTCTGATGAATTGCGTAACGCAATTGCGCGCTGGCTTGAGCGTCGCTTCAAATTGCCCGCGCTCAGCGTCTCCGCCGACCACATGGTGCTGCCGGCCAATGGCACCCGCGAAGCGCTATTTGCGATTGCCCAGTGCCTGATTGACCGCAGCCCGGCGAAATCGCGCGTGCTGATGCCCAATCCGTTCTATCAGATATACGAGGGCGCGGCCTTGCTCGCCGGCGGCGAGCCGTGGTTTCTGCCCTGCCCCGCCGAACGCGGGTTTTTGCCCGACTTCTCGCAAGTGCCGAAAGAGGTCTGGGCCAGCTGCAAGCTGGTGTATGTGTGCTCGCCGGCCAATCCTTCGGGTGCGGTGATGAGCGTGGCCGATTATGCCGAGCTGTTGGCGCTCGCCGACGAACACGATTTCACGGTCGTCTCCGACGAATGCTATTCGGAGCTGTATGCCGATGAACTCGCCCCACCCTGCGGCTTGCTCGAGGCCGCATGGTCGCTCGGACGACATGATTTCAGCCGCTGTCTGGTGATGCATAGTCTGTCAAAGCGCTCAAACGCCCCCGGCCTGCGCTCGGGGTTTATCGCGGGCGACGCCCAGCTGCTCCGCGAGTTCCTGCGCTATCGCACCTATCACGGCGCCGCGATGCCGCTCCACGTGCAGGCGGCCAGCGTGGCCGCCTGGAACGATGAAACTCACGTGGCCGCAAATCGCGCGCTGTACCGGGCGAAATTTAGCGCCGTCACTCCCCTGATCGCCGAAGTGGCGAAGGTTAGTCTGCCCGCTGGCGGGTTTTACCTGTGGCCTCAGTTTGATTGCGACGATGCCGCGCTGTGCCGGCGCCTGCTGGCCGAATCGAATGTGCTCACGCTGCCCGGGAGCTACCTCGCGCGCGACACTGGCACCGGTAATCCGGGGGCCGGGCGCTTACGCCTGGCGCTCGTTGCCTCGTTTGAAGAATGTCTGGAGGCGGCGCAGCGCCTGCGCGACTCCTTGCTCACCACCTAACTCTCCGCCAAGACCCAAACTGGAATAACTAAGATGGAAGCACTTTCCCGCGTAATCGAAGAAGCTTTTGAAGATCGCGCCCAGCTCTCACCCAGCAACGCCCCGAGCGCAGTGCGCGCTGCCGTAGACGACACATTAGCCCTGCTCGATAGCGGGGAATTGCGTGTCGCGGAAAAGCGTGACGGGCAGTGGGTGGTCAATGAGTGGGCCAAGAAAGCGGTGCTGCTGAGCTTCCGGCTGAACGACAACGCCGTCATGGACGGCGGGCACACGCAGTACTTCGACAAGGTGCCGAGCAAGTTTGCCGGCCTTGGCGACGCTGAATTCCGCCAGATCGGCGCCCGCATCGTGCCGCCAGCCATCGCGCGGCGCGGCAGCTATATCGCCCCCGGCGTCATCCTGATGCCGAGCTACGTGAATATTGGCGCTTATGTCGACAGCGGCAGCATGGTCGACACCTGGGCAACCGTGGGCTCATGCGCCCAGATTGGGAAGAACGTGCACCTGTCTGGCGGCGTGGGCATCGGCGGCGTGCTGGAACCGCTGCAGGCCTCACCCACCATCATCGAAGACAACTGCTTTGTTGGCGCCCGCTCGGAAGTGGTGGAAGGCGTGGTGGTCGGCGAGGGTTCGGTCATCTCGATGGGCGTTTTCCTGGGCCAAAGCACCAAGATTCTCGACCGCGCGACCGGCCAGATTACCCACGGCTATATCCCGCCGGGTTCGGTCGTGGTGTCAGGCAGCCTGCCATCAGCCGACGGCAGCCACAGCCTTTATTGTGCGGTGATCGTGAAGCGGGTCGACGCCCAGACCCGTTCCAAGGTCAGCATCAACGAGCTATTACGCGACGACTAAAGAGCGCCCGGCGCAGCGTTCACCTGGGGGCGAACGCTGTTTGCTATCAAGTCGCCGGGTTCGCCAAGCTCCGATGGACCGCATCCGCGAGTTGCGCGGCGAGATCCGCTACCTGCTGGATGTTCCGACCTTCGACCATAACGCGTATCACCGGCTCGGTGCCGGAAGGTCGTAGCAGGACGCGGCCTTCACCGCATAACGCGGCCTCAACCTCGGCCACCGCACTGTGGACCTCGGGCGGAAAACCGCCTTCAGCGCGGCGCTGCACGCGCACGTTGACCAAGGTTTGCGGGAAGAGGTTCATCCCGCTCACCAGCTCTGCGAGGCTCGCGTTCCGCGTCAGCATCGCTTCCAGCACCTGCAGCGCCGAGATAATGCCATCGCCGGTGCTGGTGAGATCGAGACAAATAATGTGCCCCGACGACTCGCCGCCCAATGTCCAGCCATTGGCGTTCAGCATTTCCAGCACATAGCGATCGCCGACCGCCGCGCGATGAAACTCAAGCCCGGACTCCCGGATCGCGAGTTCCAGCCCGAAATTGCTCATCTGTGTTCCCACCACGGCACCACTCAGGCGGCCGAGTCGCTGCCGGTGCTGGGCGATGATGTAGGTCAGCTGGTCACCGTCGAGGACCTGTCCCTGCGCGTCGACCATAATCAAGCGGTCGCCGTCACCGTCGAGGGCAATCCCTAGATCGGCCTGTTCGGCGAGCACGGCCTGGCGCAGC
>CANFVX010000196.1 GCA_947450495.1 Gammaproteobacteria bacterium | reverse complement strand
TGGCCATCGAGATCGCCTCTATTCGCTGCAACAGACACCGGGCAATGGCTTCGTTAATCGCCGCTTTGTTTTCGAAGTAGCGATAAACGTTCGCGCTAGACATGTGGCAGGCCGCCGCGATGTCGGCAATGGTGGTCTTGCCGTAACCGAGCGTACGAAACAAGCGCTCGGCCTCGCCCAGAATGCGTTGGTGAATTTCGGGTCGTAGATGACGCGCAGTACGCATGTGAAGATTTTCATCAATCTTCAGTAGTCAAGCAACCACGATGCGCCAAGTTAGCAATGTCATTCAATGGTTTTGAGCGCAAGTGCGTTACCCAAGCGCAGATCTGGCAGACCGGTTCCGACGGTGTTCCATTACCAGACTCACCCAATCGGGATCTTTCTGGATCTGGCCTGACCTGCGTGCTATCTGCCCCGATTGGGACGCGCTACCTAGGCTGCGACTGGCATCGCGGCCGTGAATAGCTGGAAGAAGTTACGGGTTGTGGCGGCCGCCAGTTCCTCTGCGGATTCATTTCTTAAATTGGCCAGAAATTCAGCGGTGTGGCGGACGAAGGCTGGCTCATTCGATTTGCCACGCTTGGGCACGGGCGCCAACCAGGGCGCATCGGTCTCTACTAACAGGCGCTCAAGCGGGACCTGTTTCGCGACCGCCTGCAATTCTGTCGCGGTTTTAAAGGTCACGATGCCCGAAAAAGAAATATAAAAACCCATTTCCATCGCGGCAGCGGCTGTGCGCCAGTCTTCAACAAAGCAATGCATCACGCCGCCCACGCGTTCGGCGCCCTCTTCTCGCAGGAGGCGAATCGTGTCTGCGGAGGCTTCCCGGGTATGGACGATGAGGGGCTTGCCGCTGTCGACAGCCGCTGCGATATGGGTGCGGAAGCGCGCATGCTGCCAGGTCAGGTCACCAGACTGTCGGTAGTAATCGAGCCCGGTTTCGCCGATGGCCACGATTCGCGGGTCGTCTGCCAGTTCAAGCAATTTGGCGACATCCGGTTCATCTACACCACTCTCAGAATTAGGGTGCACGCCGACCGACCCGAACACATGGGCATAGCGATGCGCGATGTCTCGCACCCCGGGAAACGTCGGCAGATCCACCGCAACGCAGAGGATGTGACCCACTCCTGCATCACGGGCGCTCTCTAGCGCGGCATCAAGCTCGCGCTCGAGGAGTGGCAGATGGCAGTGGGAATCTACGAGGGGAGTAGTCACTAGCGACATACAGGACTTGGCCAATTACATCGTATGCGTGTGGCGTTCTGATTTAAGCGCGCCGGCAAGTTGAGTTTCGATTTTGCTGCGCGTGGCGCCGTTATCGAGATCGCTGAATTGCACGCCGATGCCAGCGCTGCGACCGCCTTGCGCGCCGCCCGGGGTCAACCAGACGACCTTCCCGGCTACCGGCAATTTTTCCTTGCTATCGGTCAAGGTGAGCAGCATGAACACTTCGTCGCCGAGCTTGTAAGGGCGGGTGGTAGGGATAAAAAGGCCGCCGTTCTTCACAAACGGCATGTAAGCCGCATACAGCGAACTCTTATCCTTGATTGCCAGCGACAGAATGCCCTGCCGTGGATTTTGACCATTAGCCGCCATGCCCTATCTCCCGCCTATAACGGCTGTCTCGCACTATCTTGAGCTTCTTGCTACGCCACTTGTTGCCAGTCGAACCAAAGCGATTCAGCGAGATCGAGTTCGCGTAGACTCCCCGATGAAAGCCTGAGTTGCTTGAGTTCAAAGAGCTTTTGGACGAATGCCGCAAGCTTCTGTGAGTCTAGTTGAAGCACCATTTTTTGTAAGCTCGCGTGGGGCACTCGACCTGCTTCAGCCAGCGGCACTGAGGCCTGATTCTTGAGCAACAGCACCTCATGCAGGAGCCGCAGACACTGATCGATCATCAGCACCAGATCAATCTTGGCAAATTGTGCTGCAGCGTTAAGCGGGCTAAGCGAGCCAAACAGCACTGCGGCCATGGCTTCGGGCAGAGCGTCGATCGCCTTGGCTAACCCAGGTTCCGAGAAGTCCTTCAAGCGGAGCGGACTTCCACCGGCCCGTGCCAAAGTCTCGGCCCGGAGTTTTCGCGACGGGATATCCAAATTTTCGGGGATCAATTCGCTGCTTCGAGCCATATCCAGCGCATATTGCTGGCAACGACTCCGAACGGTCGCCGGCAAGCGCTCGGGCCGATCTGCCACCAGGACCAGCATGCCTGCCGGAGGCGGCTCCTCAAGAATTTTAAGTAGCGCGTTCGCCGCCGCGCGATTCATGGCGTCTGCGGGTTCAATCAGGGCAATCTTGCGCGAGCCGTAATGGGGGCGCAGTGCAAAGTAGCGGCCCAGTTCGCGGATGTGGTCGATCAGAATCGATTTGCCGACCTCTTCTGGCGCAATTTTCAGGAAATCGGGGTGTGATCCCGCCGCCAGCAGACCGCAGCTACGGCATTGCCCGCAGGCCATATCGTGGTTGGGCGCCGCACACAGCAGGCTGCTAATAAACGAATGGGCAAAATCGCGTTTACCAAAACCCGCACGTCCGCGCAGCATGATGGCATGGGACAGCTGTCCGCGTTGTTCGGTCTCCCACAAGCGCGACCAGATACGTTCAAGCCAGGGATGCGGTGCGCTCATGGCGTGACCTTGCGCACCCAGTCGGCGAGATCCGCCTCAACCTTGCTCAGGCTTTGGGCCGCATCGATGGCGATGAATCGCTCCGGGGCATGACGGGCGCGCTCGTGATAAACAGCCTGAACGCGCTGAAAGAACGCCACCTGCTCTCGTTCAAATCGATCGCTGGCTCCGCGCGATTTGGCGCGACTCAGCGCGATTTCAACCGGCGCGTCGAACAACAGCGTGAAATCGGGACGGAGGCTGTTCTGGACGAGGGCTTCCAGCGTTTGAATCAAATTGATATCCAGTCCGCGGCCACCGCCCTGATAGGCATAAGTGGCATCCGTAAAACGGTCGCATAAGACCCAATCGCCGCGCTCAAGCGCGGGATTGATGACGCGCGCGATATGCTCAGCGCGGGCGGAAAACATCAAGAGCAGCTCGGTAATCGGCGCCATATCCGGCAACGCCGGGTCCAGAAGCACTCGGCGCACAGCCTCGCCCAACGCGGTGCCTCCAGGTTCTCGTGTCACGGTCACCCCAATGCCGCGCGCGCGAAGCATCTCGGCAAGCGGCTCGCACTGCGTCGATTTGCCAACGCCCTCGATCCCCTCAAGCGTCACGAATTTGCCGCGGGTTTTCATTTGCTGGCGGCCCCTGATTGAAATTGCCTGACTGCCGCATTGTGCGCCACCAGCGTCGCCGAGAACACGTGGCTACCGTCTCCGCGCGAGACAAAATAAAGCGCATCTCCAGCCGCCGGGTGCATGGCCGCGTGGATCGAAGCCTCCCCGGGCAAACAGATGGGAGTCGGCGGCAGGCCTTTCCGAGTGTAGGTGTTGTATGGGGTATCAGATTCAAGATCGGCCCGGCGCAGATTGCCGTCAAACCGCTCGCCTAGACCATAAATTACCGTCGGGTCTGTTTGCAGTTTCATGCCTTTCTCCAGACGCCTCACAAACACCCCGGAGACCTGAGGGCGCTCATCCGGGCGCGCTGTTTCGCGTTCAATGATCGAGGCCATCACAAGCGCCTCTTCCGGGCTGCCATACGGCAAACCTGGTGTGCGCTCTTCCCATTCGCGGGACAGAATTTCTGTCAGTTTGCGGTGACTACGCTGGAGTAGTTCCCGATCTGTGGTCTTGTAGTGATAGAAGTACGTTGACGGGAAAAAATAACCTTCCGGCGATGCCCCGGTGAGGTCGAGCCGGTTCATCAGTTCAGCTTGGGATAAGCCGTTTAGAGTGAGTTTCAGGCCCGGCGCCTGATTAACCAGCCGCTGGATATCGGCGAACCGCAGGCCCTCTGCGAAGGTTAACTGGTAAACCTTGACCCGACCGCTGACAAACTTCGCAATCATTTGGCGCGGTGTTTCGCCGCTTACAATTTCATAGGCCCCTGCCTGTAAGCGCGCAGCTTGTTGATGCAAGCGCGCATCCAGACGCAAATATTCCGGACGACGAACCCAACCGCGAGCACCAAAGCGCTCGGCGACAGTGGCAATTGAAGTGCCAGGTTCCAGTTCGAAGATTTCCGGCGCCGCCAAAGTAACCGGGGTCTGTAATGACGCTTCCATGTCTTGCCAAACTAGATTCGCCAACCCGGCGAGCGCAATTAAGGCCAGCGCACTGAGGCCTAACCAGCGCTTGATACGAAGCGTCACGGCACTGCGCCCCGGTTTTTAAGCGCTTGCTGGAGGGACCGGGTTATCGGACCAATGTCGAATAGATGTCTGTCAGTGGCTGCGATCGAATGGATGGGCCAGATCCCGATGAGTGAATTGCAGAGAAAGGCCTCATCGGCCGCATACAAAGCACTCAACGACAGCGACGTCTCCAACACCGGGATCCCGGAACGATCTGCTTCATCCAGGATAAGGTCACGCATTACCCCGCAGATTCCCGCGTGGTGAAGTTGCGGCGTAAGCAGCCCGCCATTTTTCACAACGAACAGGTTTGCTTTGGTGCTTTCGATAACGTTGTTTTCAACATCCATCATGAGCCCGTCGTGTATGCCCTCGAGCGCCGCGATTTCTGCGCTTGCCAGCACCTGCTCCAGGCGGTTCAGGTGTTTTATCCCCGCAAGCACAGGATTGCGGCCCAGACGAGTGCGGCAAATGGCGACGCTGATGCCCGTGTCGGCAAGCGTCGCAGGCCAGGATGGCCATTCCAGCAGACGCACAATCCTCGTGGGCTGGGCTAATGCTGGCGGCGCATAGCCACGACCACCCTGCCCGCGGGTCAAGAGCAGTTTCAAAACGGAACGGGAAGTCTGCGCAGGAAGCTTTTTCAAGGATTGGAAATCGGCCCACCAGTCCGGATCGGAAGGCGGCGAAATTCCCAAACGCTTGGCGCCATCCCGTAGACGATTGAGATGGCGTTCCCAATGCTGCGGCTGGTTATCAACTACGGCGAGGGTCTCAAACAGTCCGTCGCCGTAATTCAGGCCGCGATCGTTGGGAGAAATTTCAGCTGAAGAAATGCCGTTGATGAGAATCACGCCGGCATTTCCTCTTGGAGGGATTTAGATGCGCTTGAACACCAGCGTCCCGTTGGTGCCCCCAAAACCAAACGAATTGGAAATGGCGATCTCAACTTTCTTCTCGCGGGCAACGTTGGGCACGTAATCCAGGTCACATTCAGGGTCTGGCGTCTGCATGTTGATGGTTGGCGGCAGGACACCATCCCGCAGCGCCATCACCGTGTAGATAGCTTCCACACCACCAGCGGCGCCGAGCATATGCCCGACCATCGACTTGGTGGAACTCATCGGGATTTTATAAGCCAAGTCCCCAAAAAGACCTTTCACGGCGTCAGTCTCGGCCTTGTCGCCTGCCGGCGTGGAGGTTCCGTGGGCATTGATATAACCCACCTGATCCGTATTGATACCAGCGTCTTCCAGCGCCAAGGCCATGCACTCTGCAGCCCCTTCGCCGTTGGGCGAAGGTGAAGTCATGTGGAATGCATCGCTACTCATACCGAATCCGATGTATTCCGCGTGAATGGTGGCGCCCCGAGCACGGGCTCGCTCGTAATCTTCAAGCACCATCACCCCGGCGCCATCGCTCAGCACAAACCCGTCGCGCTCCTTGTCCCATGGGCGGCTGGCCCCTTCCGGGTCGTCGTTCCGGGTAGAAAGCGCTCTCGCAGAGGCAAAGCCCCCGATCCCGGTTGGGCAAGTGGCGTGTTCAGCGCCTCCCGCGAGCATGACGTCCACCTCGCCTCTGGCAATCATTCTGGCCGCAAGGCCAATGCAGTGAGATCCAGTCGAACAAGCGGAGACCAACGCGAAGTTCGGTCCCTTGATGCCATATTTGATAGATAGATTGCCGGCAATCATGTTGATGATGTTGCTGGGCACGAAAAACGGGGAAATCTTTCGTGGCCCTCCATCGAGAAATGACTGATAGCCCTTTTCGATGCCGGGTAGACCGCCAATCCCAGAGCCGATGAGAATGCCGATTTTTCGCCGATTTTCATCGGTGACTTCAATTCCGGCATCGTCCATCGCCTGAATAGCTGCAGCCATCCCATAATGAATGAACGGATCCATCTTTCTAGCTTCCTTCGGAGAGATGTAATGCGCGACGTCAAAATTGACGATCGAGCCTCCGAAGCGAGTGCTGAATTCAGAGATATCAAAGGAGGTGATCGGCCGAATGCCGCTCTTGCCTGCGATGATGTTTTGCCAGGACTCCCCGGCAGTATTGCCGTTGGGAGCAATGACTCCCAATCCGGTGACTACGACGCGACGAGACAACGCGTACTCCTTGGTGTCTTCCAGAAACGCAAAGGGCCGCGACAAACTTTTCGTTTAATCCGCGGCCCCATGGATTCTGGCGGCTGTAAGTTAAATGTCAGCCCAGATTCTTGGTGATGTAATCGATGGCTTGCTGAACCGTCGTTATCTTCTCAGCCTCTTCATCTGGAATTTCTGTTTTGAACTCTTCTTCCAGAGCCATGACCAGTTCCACCGTGTCGAGTGAATCAGCGCCAAGGTCGTCTACAAAGGAGGACTCATTTGAGACCTCATCCTCTTTAACGCCTAGTTGCTCAACGACTATTTTCTTGACACGTTCTTCAACGCTACTCATTTGTGGACCATCCTCCCAACCGTGGTACAGCAGAGGCTGCGACAGGTGCTAGTGTAGTGGAATCAAACCAAGTTTCAAGCAAAGTCCGGGAGTATTCCCGGCTCCAAAGTTGCCTCAACAAACGCGCTTTGCGACCGAATGGTTCTCAATGCGTGTTTGTCGCGCAATCAATTCTTTTCTCAGGTCATATACAGG
>CANFVX010000195.1 GCA_947450495.1 Gammaproteobacteria bacterium | reverse complement strand
CGCAGGAACTCGTTGGGTTGGAGCCGACGCTCGCCGACGCCGGCACCGACTATCAGCAGGTGCTGGGCAATCTGATGCTTCTGGCGCCGTCCTTCTCGCTGCGTGGCGGCACTTTGGAAATCCTGCGCGGCATCATCGCGCGTGGCCTGGGGGTCCGATGAACGAACTACAGAACATGCTGGAAGAGAGCGTCACCCGCCTCTTTTCCGAACAGGTCGACCGCGCTTTCCTGTCGAAGGTCGAAGAACAGGGCTGGTCGGCAGAACTCTGGGATCTGGTGAGCGAGCAGGGCCTCACCCACGTGCTGGTGAGCGAAGCCGCTGGCGGCATGGCCGCCAGTTGGGCAGACGCCTTTGTGGTGGTGCGCGCCTGCGGTCGCTACGCCGTGCCGCTGCCGGTGGGCGAGCAGATGCTCGCGCTGTGGCTGCTGGAACAGGCCGGCCTCAGCGCGCCGCAGGGCGTCATCGCGCTGCTGCCGGAAGTGCTGGAAGCGGGGGCGAGCTTCAATGCCGACGTTCCGCGCGTGCCCTGGGGCCGCGAAGCCGGGCACTTCCTTGGCCTGACCAGCGCCGGCGAACTGGTGCTGTTTGATGGCAGCCACGTGAGCGTAGCGCAGGGCCAGAATCTGGCGCGCGAGCCGCGCGACACGGTAATGCTTAAAGGCGCCGCCCCGGTGGCGCGGGCCGCGACCTCGCTCAAGCCCGACGCCATCCGCTGGCTGGGCGCCATGCTCCGCGCGGCGCAGATTGCGGGCAGCGCGGCGGCCGGTCTGGAACTCAGCGTGAAGTACACCTCCGACCGCGTGCAGTTTGGCCGCGCCCTCTCGCAGTTCCAGGCGATCCAGAACCATCTGGCCGAACTGGGCGGCGCGATGGCCTCGGTGGACACCATGGCGCGCACGGCGTTTCTGGCGCTGGACGCCCGGGGCCTTACCGGCAGCGACGACGCCAGCTTCGAAATCGCGGCGGCCAAGTGCCGCGCCAGCGATTCGGTGGAACTGCTCACCCGTCTCTCGCATCAGGTGCACGGGGCGATTGGCTTCACCTACGAGTACGACCTGCAGTTCCTCACGCGGCGTCTGTGGTCCTGGCGCGCGGAGTTCGGCACCAGCGGCGAATGGGGCGAGTACCTCGGCCGCATTGCCACCGCCGCTGGCGGCGACCAACTCTGGGCACTGGTCACAAAATAGACCGCACACCAACATCGGGTGCCCCCGCTTCCAGCGGGCTCCGGTGTTGTTTTAATTCCTAGGATAAAAAAGGCGAATTCCATGAGCAGCACCGATCTCCTTCTGTTCGAAAAGCGCGGCCACATCGCATATCTCACGCTTAACCGTCCCGACAAGCGCAACCCGCTGGGTCTGTCTGGTGACGGCGAAGCGTTTGCCCAGGCCGCCCGCACAATCAACGACGATTTCGACATCCGTTGCGTGATCATGACCGGCGCCGGCAGCGCGTTTTCCGCCGGCGGCGATCTCAAAGCCATGCGCGATCGCACGGGTGAATTCGGCTGCGACGCCCTGCGGCTGCGCGACCACTATCGCGAGTCCATCCATCGCATTATCAAAAGTATGTGGAGCATCGAGGTGCCGATGATCGCCGCCATCAACGGCCCGGCGATTGGTTTGGGCGGCGACGTCGCCACCACCTGCGATATCCGCCTGTCGGCGGCCTCCGCCAAGTTCGGCGCCACCTTCCTGAAGATTGGCCTCATCCCGGGCGACGGCGGCGCCTGGCTGCTGCCGCGCGCCATCGGCTGGTCGCGCGCCGCACAGCTCTACTTCACGGGCGACGTGGTGGATGCGCAAACCGCGCGCGAATGGGGCTTGGTGTCTGAGGTGTATCCGGACGATCAGCTGATGACTGAGGCCGAAAAGCTCGCCGGCCGCATCATCCAGCAGCCGCCGCAGGCGCTGCGCATGACGAAGCGCCTGATGCGCGAAGGCCAGGGCGCGAGCTTCGACAACATCATGGAAATGTCCGCCGCCATGCAGGTGCTGGTCCAGCGCACAGACGATCACCTCGAAGCCGTGAACGCGTTCTTCGAGAAGCGTCAGCCGGAGTTCAAAGGGAAGTAATTGCGCTACGGGCCAGGGCGTTACGCCACGCAACGTGGTGTGGCGCCGGTTCTTCTGCGCAGGGCGGTAGTGCCGGCCATTCTAAGCCGGGTGGCAGTGCCAGCCCTTTACCGTTCGCCCTGAGCTTGTCGAAGGGCGCCCGCGAGGGCTTCGTCATAATCGCAGTGCCGGCGCGTTCAGGCTTCGACAAGCTCAGCCCGAACGGGGTTTTACTCCGCGACATTTGGAGTCAGGACATTTGGGGGCAGAGTAAAAATTATTCGGACTCAGCTCCCGCCCACTGTTTCTTGGAGTTTTTACTCTGACCCCAAATTCCCTGAGCTTGTCGAAGGGCGCCCGCGAGGGCTTCGTCATCAGCTCAGTGCCGGCCCGTTCAGGCTTCGACAAGGTAAGCCCGAACGGGGTTTTGCTCCGCAGAAGTATTCACGGGCTTAACTCATCTGAGCCAGCGTATCGCTGCTCAGGCTTCGTTACCGTTGGCGCCTCCGCCTGTCGAAGGGCGAGAACGAAGGCTCGATGATTAAAGCAGCAGCGCCCGCACGATTTCCTCCGCCGCATCTTCCGCCAACATCGCTCCGGTATCGATCCGGATCTCCGGTTGCTCAGGCGCCTCATATGGCGAATCGATGCCGGTGAAGTTCTTCAACTCTCCCGCCCGCGCTTTCTTGTAGAGACCCTTCACGTCGCGGCGTTCGGCTTCGGCCAGCGCGGTATCGATATGGATTTCGATGAACTCCCCTGCCGGCAGCATGGCGCGCACCATGTCGCGCTCGGCGCGGAAGGGTGAAATGAAGGCGGTGAGGACGATGAGGCCAGCGTCGGTCATGAGCTTCGCCACCTCGCCCACGCGCCGGATATTCTCGATGCGATCGGCGTCCGTGAAGCCCAAATCCTTGTTGAGTCCATGTCGCACGTTGTCGCCGTCCAGCAGGAAGGTGTGCTTGCCGAGCGCGTGCAGTTTTTTCTCGACCAGATTGGCGATGGTGGATTTGCCCGCGCCCGAGAGCCCGGTGAACCACAGCACGCGCGGCTGCTGCTGCTTTTGCGCGGCGTGCGCTTCGCGGGTGATGTCCAGCGCCTGCCAATGCACGTTTTGGCTGCGACGAAGCGCGAAATGCAGCATGCCGGCGGCCACGGTGCCGTTGGAGAATTTATCGATAAGGATAAAGCCGCCCAGATCGTGACTGGCCGCGTAGGGCTCAAACACCAGCGGTTTGTCGGTGGTGACGGTCACCACGCCGATGGCGTTGAGGTCCAGGGTCTTGGCCGCCAGATGCTCCAGGGTGTTCACGTTGATCTGGTATTTCGGCGTCTGGATTTGCGCCGACACGTTCTGAGTGCCGAGCTTCAGCCAGTAGCTGCGACCGGGCACCAGCGGCTCGTCGGACATCCACACGAGCGTCGCTTCGAACTGGTCGGCGACTTGCGGCGGATTATCGGCGGCCGCGAGCACGTCGCCGCGCGAGCAATCCACTTCATCGGCCAGCGTGAGCGTGATGGACTGTCCCGCCACCGCTTCTTCGAGATCGCCGTCCAGCGTTACCACGCGGGTGACGGTCGAGACTTTGCCGGACGGCAGCACGCGCACCGCGTCGCCGGGCCGGATGCGCCCACTCGAGACCAGCCCCGCAAAGCCACGAAAATCAAGATTGGGCCGACTTACCCACTGCACCGGCAGACGGAAGGGCTGGTCCTGCGCGGCGGTGACGTCGAGTGCCACATTTTCCAGATGCGGCAACAAAGCTGGCCCGGTGTACCAGGGCATATTGCTGGAAGGCGTGGTGATGTTGTCGCCCATAAACCCGGAGATCGGCATGGCGGTGAACGCGGCGATGCCTATCGAATCGGCAAAGGCGCGGTAGTCGGCCACGATGGCCTTGTAGCGCTGCTCGTCGTAGCCCACCAAATCCATCTTGTTGACCGCCAGCACCAGATTACGGATACCGATGAGCTGGGCGAGATAACTGTGGCGACGGGTTTGGGTGAGCACGCCTTTGCGCGCGTCGATGAGAATCACGGCCAAGTCTGCGGTGGACGCGCCGGTCACCATATTGCGCGTGTACTGCTCGTGGCCGGGGGTGTCCGCCACGATGAACTTGCGCCTGTCGGTGGCGAAAAAGCGATAGGCGACATCGATGGTGATGCCCTGCTCGCGCTCGGCGGCGAGGCCATCGACCAACAGGGCAAAGTCGATCTGCTGGCCCTGGGTGCCCACCCGTTTCGAGTCGGCCTCGAGCGCGGCAAGCTGATCTTCAAAAATCATTTTGGAGTCGTACAGCAAGCGCCCGATGAGGGTGGACTTGCCGTCGTCCACTGAGCCGCAGGTGATGAAGCGCAGCAGGGACTTGTGCTGGTGCTGTTCGAGATAGGCGTCGATGTTCTCGGCGATGAGGTCATGCGCCTTGTAGGAAGATCCCGAGGTCGTATCGTTCATGGTGTTGGTGCTCTGCTCGCGGTCTGGCGCGCTCAGAAATACCCCTCCTGCTTCTTCTTCTCCATGCTGGCCGTCTGGTCGTGATCGATCGCCCGCCCCTGCCGTTCGGAGGTGGTGGTAAGCAGCATTTCCTGAATGACTTCCGGCAAGGTGGTGGCGGTGCTTTCGATGGCTCCAGTCAGCGGATAGCAGCCGAGCGTGCGGAAGCGAATGGAGCGCTCCACCGGCACTTCGCCCGCGCGTAAGGGAAAGCGCGCATCGTCCACCATCAGCAGTAGCCCGTCGCGGGTGACGGTCGGGCGCGGTGCCGAGAAATACAGGGGCACGATGGGAATGTTTTCCAGATGGATGTACTGCCAGATATCGAGTTCGGTCCAGTTCGAAATGGGAAACACCCGGATGCTTTCGCCCTTGGCTTTACGGGCGTTATAGAGCCGCCACAGTTCGGGACGCTGGTTCTTCGGATCCCAGCGATGATTCATCGACCGGAAAGAAAAAATGCGCTCCTTAGCGCGGCTTTTTTCCTCATCCCGCCGCGCGCCGCCAAACGCCGCATCAAAGCCGTATAGATCGAGCGCCTGCTTCAAGCCCTCGGTCTTCCACATATCGGTGTGGAGCGCGCCGTGGTCAAAAGGATTGATGCCGCGCGCCTTGGCTTCGGGGTTTTGATAGACCAGCAATTCCATGCCGGATTCTTTGGCCATGCGGGTGCGCAGTTCGTACATCGCCTGGAACTTCCAGGTGGTATCGACATGCAGCAGCGGAAACGGCGGCGGCGCGGGATAAAACGCCTTGCGCGCCAGATGCAGCATGACGGCGGAGTCTTTGCCCACCGAATACAACATCACCGGCCGCTCGGTTTCGGAGACGACCTCGCGCAGGATATGGATGCTTTCGGCTTCAAGCCGCTGCAGATGGGTCAGTACGGTCATGCGGGCATTAAGGGCACCGGGGTGCGTCCCTCATCAGTGAGTTTTCGAGTGAGCGCGACTGTAGCCGTTTGGGGCCGGGCTTAATACCGCCAACCGACGCCGGGCAGGGCGACGCTCAAGACCGTTCTGGAATATGGATAGGCAGGCTGCTGAACGCAGCGCCGTGGCGCTCACTCAGGCCGGCAGCAGCTTAAGAAACTGCGCCATCCAGCGTCCGAGCGGCTGGCGGTCGATGGGCAAGTGCAGGGTTTTGAGCGCGTGTTCACGCACCGCCAGCGGCAGGCTGGAGCCCTCTTCCAGCGACATCTCGCGCATGAAGGCTTCGGAGAATTCGGGATGCGCCTGAATGCCCAGCGCCTTCGCGCCCAGTACGAACATGGCATTCGGACAATGCGCCGCACTCGCCAGCCGCACCGCCCCCGGCGGCAGTTCCAGCACCTGATCCTGATGACACATGAAGAGCCGCAAGGGCGAAGTGGGCGGCGGTGAGGCGTCGGGCGTGACGCTGACAGTGATTTCGAGCGCGCCGTGGCCCCAACCTACGGTGGCGCGGTCGACCTTACCGCCCAGCGCCTCTGCAATTAACTGATGTCCGAAACATACCCCAACCTGCGGCACACCGGCGGCGTGGATGTCGCGCACCAGTTGCAGCGCCGGCGCCATCCAGAATAAAGACTCATAGACGCTCGCGCGGGAGCCGGAAATCAACCAGGCATCGCATTCGGTGGCCGTGGCGGGGAATTCCCCTTCGGCTACCGCATAGCGTTTCAACTCGAAGCGCGCGCCCGCCTCTGCTAGCAGCGCGCTGTACATGTCCAGGTAGTCGCCGTGCCGTGAGCGCAGCGGCTCCCAGATTTCATCGCAGGCCAACAGGCCGAGCACAGGACTCACGCGGGTAAGGCTTCACCCCAGGTAATGCGACGCTCGACGTAGGGCTCGATGAAGATCGAGCGATAGCCGTCGTCGCGCCACAGGATGGGGAAGAAGGATTCATCCATGCTGTCGTCGCCGAAGCGCTTGTAGCGGCTGTAGATGTAGCCCACGTAGTTGGGATGGAAGCGGGTTTCAGACGACATGCAGTGCGCGACAATGGAACGCCGAGGCACGTTTTTGCGGTTGATGTCTGACCCATGCCAGGTCCAGCCGCCGTGAAACGCGCCGCCGCCGGCTTTCACCACAATCGGCACGCGTTCGGGCTTTTCGATGCCGGCCACCGCGGCGGCTTTCATCATGTCTTTGGTGGGATCGTCCGGCGCGTGGAACTGCTCAATCATCCCGGAGCGTCCCCACAGGTGGGAGCCGCGCACATATTCCACCGTGCCGCCCTCGGCGGTGGTGTCGTCCAGCGCAATCCAGCAACTCACCCAGTCCGGGAGCGTGGTCCACTGCTCGTAGGCCGAATCCTGATGGAAACCTAAGGGTTTGCCGCCCGGCGGCTTCCACAGAATATTGTCCTG
>CANFVX010000194.1 GCA_947450495.1 Gammaproteobacteria bacterium | reverse complement strand
TACGGCGAACGAGGCCGGCGGCGAACAGGAGCAGGAGAAGATTCGCGCCGGGCGGCAACAGCAGGCGCTTCAGCACATACACCAGCAAGAAGTCCATCGGCGTGGACGGCCCGGACTCTTAGCTGACGTGCTCCCCTGCGGCCTGCCGATCGGCGTGATAGGACGAGCGCACCATCGGCCCGCTGGCCACGTTCTCAAAACCAAGGCCGCGGGCGTATTCGCCCAGCGCGGCAAATTCATCTGGATGGACAAAACGCTGCACCGGCAGGTGCGCACGACTCGGCTGCAGATACTGGCCGATGGTGATCATGTCGCAGTCGTGGGCGCGCAGGTCGCGCAACACGGCGTGCACTTCGTCCATTTCCTCCCCGAGCCCCAGCATCAGACCTGATTTGGTCGGCACCGAGGGTAGCGCGGCCTTCATCTCCTTGATGAGCGACAGGGACCAGGCGTAATCAGCCCCCGGACGTACCGACAGATACAGGCGCGGCACGGTTTCAAGATTGTGATTGAAGACATCCGGCGGCGTGGCGGCCAGCGCCGCCAAAGCGGGCGCCATGCGGCCGCGAAAATCGGGCGTGAGGACCTCGATCCGCGTGCTAGGTGAAGCCGCACGGATCGCGCCGATGCAGGCGGCAAAATGTCCGGCCCCGCCGTCGCGCAGGTCATCGCGATCGACCGAGGTCACCACCACGTAACGCAAGTTCATCGCGCGCACGGCCTCGGCCAGATGCGCCGGCTCGTTGACGTCCAGCGGTTGGGGACGCCCATGCGCCACATCGCAAAACGGGCAGCGACGGGTGCACAAGGCGCCCATGATCATGAAGGTGGCGGTGCCGTGGCTGAAGCACTCGCCAAGATTCGGGCAGGAGGCTTCTTCGCACACCGTGTGCAAATCTTTTTCGCGCAGGAGTTGCTTCAGCGCGAGCACTTTGGGGTCGGTTGGCGCCTTGGCCCGAATCCACGCCGGCTTACGCGGTAGCGCGCCGACACTGGGTTCCACCTTCACCGGAATTCTGGCGACTTTGTCGGTACCGCGCTGGGCGCGAGTGATGGTGCGGTCGGTCATGGGGAGATCATCCTGTGCAAGCGGTCAGACTAGATTCAGTGAGCGGCGGGCGGAAGTTCGCCTTAAGTTCATTTTGGAGTGCGGCCACCAGTCGCAAACCGGCGGCTTCCGGCGTGGTGCTGACCCCGAGTTGCGCGAGGCTCGTGACCTCCAGACCGGCATAGCCGCAGGGATTGATGCCGGCGAACGCGCCCAGCGCGCAATCCACATTCAAGGCCAGACCGTGATAGCTGCACCCTTTGCGGACCCGCAAGCCTAGCGCCGCCAGCTTGGCCTCGCCGACATACACCCCGGGCGCCCCGGCGCGACGCGCCGCCGTGATGCCGTAGCCCGCGACCGTGGCGATAATCGCCGACTCGATAAGCCGCACCAGCTCGCGTGGGCCTAGGCCAAGCCGGCGTAAATCCAGCAGCGCATACACCACAACTTGGCCGGGGCCGTGCCAAGTGATCTGGCCGCCGCGGTCGGTCTTCACCACCGGGATGCCCCCGGCGTTCAGCAAATGTGCGGGATTGCCGGCGAGCCCCAAGGTATACACCGGGTCGTGCTCCAACACCCAGAGTTCATCGGGCGTGTGCGCCGCGCGGCGGTCGGTGAAATCACGCATTGCCTGCCAGGTCGGTTCGTAGCCGACGCGCCCCAGTTGGCGCAGCTCGCACGCTGGCAAGGGCTGATTCACAGCACCATCACCACCCGTTCGTGGCCGCTGAGCTCCGTGTACAGCGCGTCCAGCTGCTGTTGGCTGTGGGCCCGCACCGTCACCGTCATCGCCACATAGTTGCCGCCGCGACTGGCGCGCACGCTGACCGACTCCTCGGCGAGATCTGCCGCGTGACGCCGCACGATCTCGACCACCAGCGTGTCGAAATCCTGCGCGGATTTGCCGACCACCTTGATTGGGAAGTCACAGGGAAATTCGATGGCAGATTCGCGGGTTTCAGTCATGAGAGGGCCTAAGCAATCGGGGGTCGACGGGGTTAATCAGGGTGAGCGTTAGGCGAGTCGTGCGGGGCGCATATGCGCCAGCAGGCTGGCGCCCCCGCTCACGGTCGGCGCCCCGCGTGCCGGAAGCGCTACCGCGTAGACCGCGGCCGTTGGCATCACCTGCGGGGCCTTGAATACCTCGCCCTCCCCGCCCAGTAGATGCCACACGAGATCTTCGAGTCCTGAGTTATGACCCACCAGCAGCAGCGGACTTACAGGCTCATTTTCGATCGCCCGCAGGAGCGTGGGCAGTTCGGCGAGATAGAGCGCTGGATCCCAGCGAACCTCCGGCACGGCGGCGGCGTCGTGCCAACTCTCCATCACCGCCACCACGGTCTCGCGCGTGCGCTCTGCCGGCGAAGAGATCACCCGCACAACGCCCGGGAAGTTAGCCCGCAGCCATTGCCCCATCCGGGCGGCGTCCTGCTTGCCCCGGTCGGTCAGCGAACGCCCAAAGTCATCGCCCGCAGGTAAGCCAAGGTTCGCCTTGGCGTGTCGCATGATGATGAGGATGGGATTGGCCATGCCCGTACTTTACGCGCCACGGCCCATCTTGCTCCAGTCGGCGCGTGAAAGACGTGATCGACCACCGGTGTTCCGATGAGGCACCTTGCCCTGTAAACTCAAATGATCTCCGTCACTCGTCAGGTACTCCCCACTCAATGGCCATGCTGCAGCCGACGATCGAACTCTTGCGCAAAGTCCCGGTTCTGGGCGGGCTGAGCAACGGCGAGCTGCAGCGAATTCTTGATGCGCCGGAAAACATGGCGATCAGCTTTGCACCCCAAGAGGTGATTTTCGCCGAGGGCGATGCGGCCGATTGCATGTATATCGTGCTCGACGGGGCGGTGGACGTCCGCATTCGCTCGGTGGGCGACCGCGAAATCACCATCGCCAATATCAAGCCGGGTGAATATTTTGGCGAACAGGCGCTGATGCCGGGTTCGTCTGGTCGCCGGAACGCGAGCGTGCGGGCGCTCACCCGATGCGCCGCGTTTCGAATCAATGGTTCACGCGTCGCGGCGGGGATGGCAAAAATCGAGCGCACGCGCGCCAACGCCATGGACCCTTCGCAATCCGTGCTCGAACAGGTTCGCGGCGTCGTGCGCGCTTGCCGCTTGTTTCGTTCGTTGTCGGCTCAGGACCTCGACCGGGTCAGTGAGTGGACGACAATTGAGGAGTACGAAGAAGGGGATATCATCCTGCGGGAAGAAGAACCCGGCGTTGCCCTGTATCTCGTACTTGGGGGATCGGTGGAAGCCTTCGCCATCGACGGAGATGGCAAGTTGGTGGTGCTCGGGCGGCTGTCCAAAGGACAGTATTTCGGTGAACAGGCCCTGCTGGCTGATGGTTCAGGCACCCACAATGTGAGCGTGCGCGCCGAAACCAACGTCACGCTGGTCAAGATCGGCAAGCGGTACTTCGTGTCCGTCGTTAATCACGATGAAAAGCTTTTGCAGGCGCTGAAAGCCGTAGGCGAAGCACAGCGCAAGAAAAAAATAGACGCAGTCGGACAAGACCATCGATGGTAGATGGCGCGCCCGCTTAAGGGCGCTGTCCATCATACATTCAGGGCGGGAGCGATTTGAAAGCACTTGAATTGAAAGGTCTGGGCAAGACCTATGCGACCGGACGGGTTGCCTTGGGCGGTATCGATCTCAGCGTAGAAGACGGCGATTTCTTCGCGCTGCTCGGACCCAACGGGGCGGGCAAATCAACCACCATCGGCATCATCACTTCGCTGGTGCGCAAATCCACGGGCACGGTCAAAGTGTACGGCGTCGACATCGACGAGGACTTCGAGGCCGCCAAAGCGCAACTCGGCGTGGTGCCGCAAGAGTTCAATTTCTCGATGTTCGAGTCTGTGCTGGAGATCGTGCTGAACCAGGCGGGCTTCTATGGACTCCCGCGCCGGCAGGCGCTGGTGCACGCCGAGGAATGTCTGCGGCAGGTTGAGCTCTGGGACAATCGTCATGAGCGCTCGCGCACCCTCTCAGGCGGCATGAAGCGGCGCCTCATGATTGCCCGTGCGCTGGTGCATCAACCGCGACTGCTCATCCTCGACGAGCCCACGGCGGGGGTGGACATTGAAGTTCGCCGCCTGATGTGGGACTTCCTGAGCGAACTCAACCGGCGCGGCACCACGGTGATTCTCACAACGCACTATCTCGAAGAGGCCGAGCGTCTGTGTCGCAATATCGCGATCATCGACCACGGCCAGATCGTGGAGAACACCACCATGAAGGAACTGCTCGCCAAGCTGCGGGCGGAAACCTTCGTGCTGGATCTCAAAACGCCGCTGCAAGCGGCGCCCAGCCATCCGGGGTTTCCGCTTACGCTGGTCGACAGCACCACGCTGGAAGCCGTGGTCGAACGCGGGCATCCCTTGAACGAGCTGTTTGCTTTCCTTGGGTCGCAGGGCATTGAGGTCTTGAGCATGCGTAACAAGTCGAACCGTCTTGAAGAACTCTTCATGAATCTGGTGACCGATCACAACCGGGATGGCAAAGCCCATGTCTGAGTTAGCCGCGATGAGCCTCACGCAGCGCTACACGGTGTCCTTCGGCACGATTGTGTACAAGGAAGTGTCGCGCTTCATGCGCATCTGGTTGCAGACGATTCTGCCGCCGGCGATCACCATGGCGCTTTATTTCGTGATCTTTGGTCACCTTATTGGGCCCCGGATCGGACAAATGCATGGCTTTAGCTACATGCAGTACATCGCCCCGGGGCTGATCATGATGTCGGTGATCACCAACGCTTACGCCAACGTGGTGTCGTCACTGTTTGGCGCGAAGTTTCAGCGTCATATCGAAGAGATTCTGGTCGCCCCCATCCCGGAGATTCTCATTCTGCTGGGCTTTGTTACCGGCGGGGTGGTGCGAGGCGTGCTGGTGGGATTGGTCGTGACTGCTACCGCGCTCTGCTTCACAGAATTGCACGTTAATTCCTGGGGCATCACGCTGGCGGTGGTCGTTCTCACCGCAACGCTGTTTTCTTTGGCGGGCTTGATTAACGCGCTGTACGCCAAGAAGTTCGACGACATCTCTATCGTCCCGACCTTCATCCTGACGCCGCTGACTTATCTGGGCGGGGTGTTCTATTCCATCGACATGCTGCCAGCCTTCTGGCAAAAGCTGTCGTTGGGCAACCCGATTCTCTACATGGTGAACGCCTTCCGTTACGGCATGCTGGGCGTGAGCGACATCAGTATCGGGGTAGCGTTCACCGTCATTGGTCTGTTTTGTGTGGTGCTTTTTTTATTCAGCCTGCAACTCTTGCGAAGCGGCGTGGGCCTGCGAACCTGAGCGCTCATCGCTCGCGCGAAGACACCTTGAACTGCTGGTAGCGCGCGAGCACGCGGCGATACACATCGCCCACTCCGCCGGCCCCTACCGGCCGGCCATCAAGGATGCCAACCGGCGCCAATTCCCGGCCCGAACTGCTCAACCAGATTTCCTCGGCTGAGCGCAACATCTGCTCGGTAACGGGCGCTTCGCGAACCGCGTCATCCGTGTCTGCCAGCAACTCAACGAGCAGATCGCGCGTTACCCCGGGCAACAGCAGTTGGGAGTGTGGCGGCGTATATAGCTGACCGTCATGCACCACAAACACATTGCTGGATGCGCCCTCGGTCACCTGCCCATCCCGCAGCAGAATGGCCTCGTGCGCGCCGGCCTCGACCGCGAACTGGCGGAGCAGCACATTGCCGAGCAGGGAAATGCTTTTGATATCGCAACGCTGCCAGCGAAAATCCTCATGCGTCACGGCGCTGACCGCTTGCGCCAAATCCTGGCGCGGAAGCGGACTACTCATCACCAACACGGTAGGCGCGAGATTAGGGGGCGGCGCGTGCACTCGCGGGGCGACGCCGCGGGTGATTTGGACGTACAAGGTCTGGTCTTCGCCCTCGTTCGTGTTCAACAACCGGGCAAAAATTTCTGCCCAAGGCCCCGCCGCCAGCACGGGTCGCATGCCAATAGCGCTGAGGCTACGGTCAAGTCTGCGCAAGTGAGCGTCCAGCCTGAACGGCCTACGGCCAAAGGCGGGGATGACTTCATACACCCCGTCACCAAAAATGAAGCCTCGGTCGAGCACCGAGATTTGCGCTTCGGCCAGCGGCAGAAAGCTGCCGTTCAGATAGCAGAGCGACATCCGACACCGCGAAGGTTCATTGCATCATCAGGCGGGCGCGATCAATCAACTGCCCGATGAACGAGCCTTCCTCAATAGCCTCTTGAGCAATCAGGGGAATCGTCGCAACGAGTTTGCCGTCGAGTTCGAGGCGCGCTTCAGCAATCTGCTGGCCGAGCTTTACTGGCGCTTCAAGCTTGGTGGGCAGATCGACGGTCGCCTTCATTTTGGCAAATTGGCCGCGCGGGAAAGTCACCGCGCCGGCGCCTTCGGCCGGCCCGATCTTTACGCTGTCCTGCGAGCCGCGCCAAACATGCGCAGCCGCCACCGTCGCGTTCGCTTCGTACAAACGCCGCGTTTCGTAGTAGCGATAGCCGTAATTCAGGAGGGCCTGGCTGGCCTTGGTACGCGCGCCGTCGGAGGCGGCGCCCATGACGACCGAAATCAGGCGCATGCCATCGCGTTTGGCCGATCCCACCAGACAGTAACCGGCAGATTCGGTGTGCCCGGTCTTAATGCCATCGACCGACGGATCCTTCCCCAGCAGACCGTTGCGGTTGTGTTGGTGAATACCGTTGTAGGTGTACTCGGGCTGCGAGAAGATTTTGTAGATGTCGGGAAAATCGCGAATCAAGGCCCGCCCCAACACCGAGAGGTCGTGCGCCGTGGTGTAGTGCTCGGGATCGGGCAGGCCAGTGCTGTTAACAAAGTGCGTGTCCTTCATGCCCAGGCG
>CANFVX010000193.1 GCA_947450495.1 Gammaproteobacteria bacterium | reverse complement strand
TATGGGACAACCACTCGGTGTTCAAAGACCTGTTCATGATGGTGGAAGACGCCGCCAAGGGCTGGGATGGCAAGCACCCGGTGCGACCCGGGCCCCTTTAAGTCGGGCCCTGCGGCGGCCGGCGCCTACTGCAAGGTGTCGGGCGCCGGCGGCTGGTCGCGCTCCGGCGTAAACATCTGGGCGGCCTGCACCGCATCGAAGCGAAACTGTTGCCCGCAGAATTCACAGCCCACTTCCACGGTCTCGCGCTCGTCGAGAATGCTTTCGATTTCTGCCTGCCCCAGCCCCTGCAACATTGCCTGCACGCGCTCTCTGGAACAGGAACAGGCAAAGCTGGTGGCCAGTGGCTCAAAGGTCCTCACCTGCTCTTCCCAGAACAGGCGATGCAGGATTTTCTCCGAGTCGAGGCCCAGCAATTCCTCACGGGTCAGGGTTGAAGCGAGCATCGCAATCCGGTTGAAATCTTCGTTGCGTCCGATCTGGTCTTCGTCCGCGTCGCTGCCCAGATTGCCGGCGCCCCCGACGGGCATCCGCTGGATCAGCAGACCCGCGGCCACTTCGTCGTTCGCCGCCAGCAGCATGCGGGTGTCGAGCTGCTCGCTTTGAAGCATGTAGTGCTCGATCACTTCGGACAGCGCCGTGAGCGGCACGCGATGGTCATCATGCAAAGGCACCACGCCCTGATAGGGCTGGGTGCCCGGCGCGCGGTTGCGGGGATCGAGCGTAATCGCGCAGCGTCCGTTGCCGTGAAGATTGACCAATTCCCGCAGGCCCGTCGCGGCGTCGGCGGGACCGACCACCGTCGCGGTCGCCCGAAAACTCAGGCCTGATTTGGCCTCCACGACCGCCAGTTTGACCGGCCCGTCGCCGTGGAGCTGCAGCACCAGCGCGCCGTCAAATTTGATGCTCGATTGCATCAACAACGCGGCCGCCGCCATTTCGCCGAGCAACGCGCGCACGGGCACAGGAAAGGAGTCGCCGGGGGGGCGCCGGCCCAGCGCTTCCTGCCAGGCGTCCGTCAGGCGCACGATGGCGCCGCGTACCGGTAAACCTTCAAACAAAAACTTGTGGAGATTGCGCGCGCTCATCCAGTCGATCCTACGGAGGGGGATCGCATTATGACCGGGAAGCGCCGACCGTGCCCCGGCGGGCTTCGCCGGGGAGGTCGAAACAGCATGATGCCGGGGGCCGCCGGCGAGGGCTTAGGTCAGAGATTCGCCCAGTTCGTTCAGCTCGTCGCGGAGGTCGCGGGCCACATTCCCCGCCAGTCGCATCACAATTTGCTGCCCCGAACTATCGATAAAACTCAGCAGCAGGCCATCGAATCGCAGCGGACGAACGGCCGTCAGGACATCCATCACTTCGCCAGAATCACAGTGAACAGGAGCGTTCATGGGTTCCTCCAGAGCTTGAGATCGGACGCAGTTTCACGGGCCGTTTTGTCATCCGGATGACAGGCCGGTAACACGGTCAAGAAACCGCTGAGCAGGATCAAAAGCACACGAATAGTCGCCGGCAAAGTCATCCGCTAGACTCGGGATGAGTCAGCGGCACACGACCTCTGCAACGGAAGTCAGACGACCGCGACCTGCCGCGATGCGCCACAGGCGCACGGGCAAATAAAAAAACACCATCGACCGGGGAGCCATCATGAATACCAGAAACGAGTTGCTTTGCATCTGGAGCGCAGTGCTGTTTGTTGTGCTGTTCACCATAGGCCTGTGGCCGCTGGCGCACTTTCTACCGGCGCATTCGCCGACTGCCAGCGCTGAGGACATCGCCGCGCTCTATCAGGCGCGTCCCTGGCAGATGCGGCTGGGTCTGTTTGTGATGATGGGCTGCTCGGGACTGGTGTGCGCGTTTGTCGCGGCGATCACCGTGGCCATGAAACGGATGGAAAACGGACTGGGCGTGCTGACCCTGACACAGCTCTCGGCGGGGACCTGCGGCGCGGTGTTCCTCATCGTGCCCTGTCTGGTGTGGACCGCCGCAGCCTACCGCCCGGAGCGCAGCCCCGAACTCACGCTCCTGCTGAACGACCTCGGCTGGATCATGTTGTTCATGCCGTTCACCACCTTTGTGATTCAGAACATCGCCATCGGGCTCGCCGTGCTCGGCGACCGCAACGCCTCGCCTGAAATGCCGCGCTGGGTCGGATTTATGAATCTGTGGGTGGCGGTGTTATTCATTCCCGGCGGGTTTCTCACCTTCTTCAAAACCGGCCCCTTCGCGTGGAACGGCGTGTTTGTGTACTGGATCCCGCTGGTGGTGTTTCTGGGCTGGTATCTCGTGATGGTTGTGCTGTTGCGTCAGGGGGCGCTCAGGGCGGCCCGGGCCGCTTAACGCCTTCCTCCGCATCGCGAGCGCGCCAGATGAGCGATCACGCCGAGCATCGTCCTCCACACCTGCCGGGCGAAACCGGCGTGTGGGTATTCATACTGGGCGACATGCTGATGTTCGCCGCGTTCTTCATTGTGTTCATGTCCTATCGGAGCGAGGACGTGGCGCTCTACGTCAACTCGCAGCACACCCTCAACCAGCACTTTGGCGCGCTCAATACGTTTTTTATGCTTACCAGTTCGTGGTGCGTGGCGCTCGCGGTTGAGGCCGGCCGCGCCGGCTGGCAAGCGCGCGCGCAAACGTGGCTGCTCGGCGCCATGGCCTGTGCGCTGTGCTTCGTCGGTGTGAAATTCTTCGAGTACAGCGAAAAAATCGCGGCGGGCTTCACGCTCACCACCAATGATTTTTTCATGTACTACTTCATGCTGACCGGCCTGCATCTGATGCATGTGCTGCTCGGTCTGGGGGTACTTTGCTATCTCTGGTTCAGCCTGCGCGCCACGCCAAGCGCCGCCAGCATGCGCACGCTCGAGAGCGGCGCGAGCTTCTGGCACATGGTGGACATCCTCTGGATCGTCCTGTTCGCACTGCTGTATCTGCTGCGTTAGCCGCATGCCAAGCGTCTTCAAACTCCGCGTGACCTGGCTGTGGCTGATGCTCATCGTGGCCACGATCGTGTCCTGGGAGTTTGGTCATGGGCTCGGCTTTGGTGACAACTACCGCCTTAGCACCAGCGCCGTGGTGATCATCGCGTTCATCAAAGCCCGCATGGTGATTCTGGATTTCATGGAAATCCGCCACGCACCGCGAGCGCTACGCTTCATGCTGGAAGGCTGGACGGTCGCTGTCGCCGCCACGCTGCTGATCATTTACTGGCAGAGCGCCTGAGCCCAAAGGCGGCGCGGCTGCCTTCTTACGGAATGCGTGATGCACCTTGAATTTGAAGCAGAAAACTCCCCCGGCACGCGGCCGTGCATGCCGCGGCGCAGGCCACCTTGCAGGAAGTTGCGGAGGGGCGCGTTTTTTTGTGGGCTGGGCGTTCGCGCAGGGCTGGAGCCGTTCGGGATGAACGACCCACGGCCGGCGAAAACCCAGCGCAAAACCATTGCCGCGATTAGCGGCCTGCTGAGCGGTTCCCCGATGTCTCTCGGCGGCGCGACACTAATCGTCGATCAGGCTGCGCTGTTGCGAGGAGAAGCAGGGTGATCATCGCGGGCATCGATCTGGCCTGGGGCGAGCGCCGGCCCGACGGCATTTGTCTGCTGGAATCGACAGCCCAATGCAGCCGGGTGCGGTGGATAGGGCTGTCTCACGGCGATGCGGCATTGCTTGCCCTGCTGGATGAGCACATCGGTAACGAACCCGGCTTGCTCATGTTTGATGCGCCGCTCATCTGCCCCAACCTCACCGGCGCCCGGCCGGTCGATCGGCTCACGCACACGCTGTTTCATCGCGAAAAATGCGGCTGTCATCCCACCAACGCCACGCGCTGTCCGCGGCCCTTGCGTCTCGCCGAGGCGATCAAGCAGCGGGGTTACGTCATTGACTGGGAATTGTCGACGGCGCGCGTGGCGGCGGAGGTCTATCCGCACCCGGCCATGGTGCGCTGGTTTGAAATCCCGGAACGCATTCCCTACAAACGCGGCCCGGTGGCGGCGCGACGGATCGCTTTTGCCCAACTGCAAAGCCTGCTCCGGCAGTGTCTGGCGCTACGCTTTCCGCAGTTTCAAATGGACGAGCAAACGTCTGCGCTGCTTGAGGCGCGATGGACGAAAGATATTGAAGACCAGACCGACAGTCTGGTGTGCGCCCTGATTGGCGACTGGCACTGGCGATATGGCGGGGAGCGTACCCAGGTGCTGGGCGATCGGGAGACGGGGTTTTTTCTGATTCCGCAGATTTAGGCGGAAGAAGGACGTTCTGCAGACAGGTTGCCGCCAGCGACGGGCGCTGGCGGCGACGGCCTGTTGGTCTTACCAGGCGTTACGGCGCGGCGGGCGCGCTTCGCGCGGCTTGGCTTCGTTAATCCGCATGTTGCGACCCTTCAACGGCTTTTCGTTGAGCGCTTTGATCGCGTTGTTGGCTTCACCGCCATTGGGCATTTCGACGAAGCCGAAGCCCTTGGACTCGTTCGAGAACTTGTCCGTAATCACGGATGCACTGGCTACTTCGCCGTAAGCCCCGAAGGCTTCGCGCAAATCAGCATCGGTAACGTCGTAGGCCAGATTTCCTGCATAGATATTCATTCATGTCTCACAAAATGGGATGTGCGTTGTCCACTATCGCGAGCCCCGAAGCCAAAGTGCACAAGTGATTCGGGACTCGAAGTGCCGGTGTCCGGCAGATGAGGTGACCTGCAGCGCGCTAGAAAAACCAGAGAGAGTAAAAGTAGCGGGATGTAGCGAGTGCAGGCACCGTACTCTTGTTTCCCCGATAGCGACAGCACTTTGTCAGGCGAACCGCGAGGAAATTGATCTCACCCGCCATTCGCCCAAAATCCAGGTGCACACCTATAATCGCGGCATGAGCTCAATTCTCGAACGCGATTCTCTCAATGCCTTCTGCCGGCACACGCATGCTGAAGTGCGTGGCGCAAGCGCTGGTCCGTTGGCCGGCCTTACCTGCGGCATCAAGGATATTTACGACATCGCCGGTTTTCACACCGGCTTCGGTAGCCCAACGTGGTTGGCGACGCATGCCGCGGCCACTCGCACCGCCAGCGCCGTGCAGCGCTTGCTCGATGCAGGCGCTCACGTCGTCGGCAAAACCCATACGGATGAATTGACCTTCAGTCTCGCGGGTGAAAATGCGCACTACGGCACTCCCGTGAATCCCAATGCGCCGGGCTGCATTCCAGGTGGATCATCAAGCGGTTCGGCCGCAGCGACCGCGGGCGGTCTGGTGGATTTTGCGCTGGGTTCCGATACCGGCGGCTCGGTGCGGGGGCCGGCCTCGCTCTGTGGGATCTTCGGCATGCGCCCTACACACGGACGCATTCCGCTCGACGGCGCCTGCCCGCTGGCGCCCTCAATGGACACCGGCGGCTGGTTCGCCCGTGACGCAGGGCTTCTGCAGCGAGTGGGTCAGGTTCTCTTTGCGACCAGCGCGGCAATATCAGCCGGGTTATCGCGATTGTTCGTGGCGGAAGATGCTTTCGAGACGATCGACGCCGCGGCCCGGCCCGCGCTCGACAGCGCCGCGAGACGCCTCACAAATCACTTCGCGCAAGTCCGCACCGTGCGACTCGCGCCGCACGGGCTGGCAGATTGGGTACAGGTTTTCCGCCCGCTTCAAGGCGCCGAAATCTGGGCGGGGATGGGCGAGTGGGTCCGCGCGGAGCGCCCCCAGCTAGGCCCCGGCATCAAGGAACGCTTTGAGTGGGCCGCCGGCATTCCGGTCGACTCCCTTCCCGCTTTACGTGCCAGACGCGAAGCCATTCGGACTGCGTTAGATGAGCTTCTGGGTGACGACGGACTCATCGTTCTGCCCACCATGGCCGGGGCCGCACCGCGTTGCGGATCGCCGCCGAGCGTCATGGAAGCCTTCCGCATGAGCGCCTTGGGCCTGCTCAGCATCGCGGGCCTGGCAGGACTCCCGCAAATCTCGCTGCCTTGGGCCAGCATCGGGGTCGGCCCACTGGGCATCTCGCTGATTGGACCGCGTGGCGGGGACGAACGGCTGCTCGCGTTTGTCGCCCAACTCGAACATCCCCCGGCCTGAGCGCTTAGCGCTGGCGGCCGCTCCGCGTCGCGGGCGCCAGGGTGACGGAGTTTGTTTCAGGGTCGAACCACAGCGCGGCCTCTCCGCGTTTTAACTGGTGCATGACCTGCTCCACTTTCTGCTTCAAAGAAAATTCCAGCTCGCCGTATTCCGTGCCTTCCCGCAGAACGAAGGCCTCGACCACGCGGCGCAAGGCCTCCGCCGAAAGCGCTGACCAGGGCACCTCGACCGGCGCTTCATCGCTCATGGCGGCCGCCCATTTCCGCGTGGGCCGCTTTAGTCCGGCCCAGTAGCGCCGCTAAGCGGATCCATGCGTCTATTGAGTCAACATCGATGAACTTCACACGTCTCTCCTTACAGCGCCAGTTAGGCCTGATGTTGTTAACCATCATGGTTGGCTTCGCCATTTACGGTATCTGGTCCTGGCGGACGCTCGATAAATTGCGGATTCAGGGCGATACCTATCACCAGATAGTAGAAGGTAAAGACCTCATCGCGGACATTCTGCCGCCACCGCTATTCATCGTTGAGTCGTATCTCACGGCGCTGCAGATTTCTCGCGTTGACCAAGCAACGGAGCTCACGCCGCTGGTCGCGCACCTCGATCAACTCGAAAAGGACTATCGCTCGCGGCGGGATTACTGGCAGCACCAAACCCTTCCGGCAACACTCGCCAAGGGACTGCTCGCTACCGCTCACGCGCCCGCCGAAGAGTTCTTCCGCATCGTTCACACGCAGTTCCTACCGGCCGTTTCTGCGCACGACGCTGTTGGCGTCAATGCGTCGCTGGTCGGGCTCGCTCGAGTGTTCCAACAACATCGCAGCGCCATCGATCAGGTCGTCAAGGACGCTAGCGGCTTCAATGAGCAAACCGAGGCGAGCGCCTCTGACCTGC
>CANFVX010000192.1 GCA_947450495.1 Gammaproteobacteria bacterium | reverse complement strand
TGCGGGTCATCGGTCTCGGCGCTGGTGATTAAGGTCGCCTCCGGGTCATAGCGAGGATCTGCCGTCATCAAACCAGCCTGATCGGTCATGATGATCAAAAGATCAGCGTCGATGAGGTTGCTGACCATACCGGCCAAGGTGTCGTTGTCGCCAAGTTTGATTTCCTCGGTGGCAACCGTGTCATTTTCATTGATGACCGGCACCACGCCCAACTGAAGCAGGGTCAGCAAGGTGCTACGCGAGTTTAGATAGCGTTCCCGATTAGCGATATCTTCGTGGGTCAGCAGGATTTGAGCGGCGAGCAAGTCTGCCTGCCGGAGGGCCAGCTCCCATCCGCGCACCAGCCCCATCTGGCCGATTGCAGCGGCAGCCTGAAGTTGGTTGAGCGAACTCGGCCTAGAGGTCCAACCCAGACGCGCCGCGCCTTCCGCCACGGCACCAGAGGTCACGACAACCACCTCACGCCCACCGCGCCGGACTTCAGCAATCTGTGCGGCCCAGTCGGCAATTGCCTCAAGGTCAACACCCTGGCCCGGTCTGGTCGCCAGCGCACTGCCAATTTTCACCACCCAACGTCGGCTTGCGGCAACCGCCTCGCGTCGCACCGATTCCTGGTTCGTCATGCCTTGGAGATTCCTTCGAATGGGTCTCCGTCTGCGTTTCGCAAACGCTCTTCTATGGCCAGCATCAACTCATGACAGCCCTCGCCAGTGACCCCCGAGATCGCAAAAACAGGGCCCTTCCAGCGCAGCTTTGAACGAATTTTCTGGACCACACCCGCTCGGATATCCGGCGCCAGCGCATCCATTTTGTTGAGCACCAGCCACCGCTCACGCGTGGCCAGTTTACGGTTGTGCTTTTTGAGTTCTGCCGCAACGGTTCGGATATCGTTAACCGGATCACGCTCCGGGTCGACCAGCGACACATCCACCACGTGCAGCAGCAATCGAGTTCGCTCGATATGGCGCAGGAACTGCAACCCGAGCCCAGCCCCTTCGGCGGCACCCTCGATGATGCCCGGGATGTCGGCAATCACGAAGCTTCGGTCAGGGCCCAGAGACACTACCCCCAACACCGGATGTAGCGTCGTGAAAGGGTAATCCGCAACTTTGGGACGGGCCGCAGATACCCGACTAATAAGCGTTGATTTACCCGCATTGGGGAGACCTAGCAAACCCACATCGGCCAGCAGCTTCAGTTCAAGTCGGAGTTCTCGCGCCTCGCCGGCAGTCCCGAGCGTAATTTTCCGTGGCGCGCGGTTGGTACTGCTTTTGAAATAGGCGTTGCCAAAACCATGGCGCCCACCTTTAGCGACCAGTAGCCGCGCGCCGGGCTCCAGCAGTTCGCCGATCAGTTCATCGGTATTTTCGTCGTAAACATAGGTGCCGACCGGAACGCGGATTTCAAGATCGTCGGCCGCTGCGCCGTAGCGATCGCGGCCGCTGCCGGGCTGACCATTGCGGGCTTTGAAATGCCGCTTGTAGCGGAAATCCACCAGCGTATTGAGCTGCGGGTCGACGGTGAGGAAGATGCTGCCGCCGTCGCCGCCATCGCCGCCGTCCGGGCCGCCGTATTCAATGAATTTTTCCCGTCGGAAACTCAAACATCCATCGCCGCCTTTACCGGCCGCGACGTTGATCCGCACTTCATCGACGAATTTCATTGGAATTTTTTACATCCAGAAACAAAAAACCCCGTCCTAGACGGGGTCTCCTGCAGTCTTTAGGGCGAGGACTTAACCGGCAGGAACAACGCTGACATAGCGATGGCTTTCCGGCCCCTTGCGTTCGAAGAGAACCGCGCCATCCGCCGTTGCGAACAGCGTGTGGTCCCGACCACATCCTACATTCGGCCCCGCGCGGTACGAAGTGCCGCGCTGGCGAACAATGATGTTGCCGGAGATTACGGCTTCGCCACCAAATTTTTTGACGCCCAGACGTTTGGCCTGTGAGTCGCGACCGTTGCGGGTACTACCGCCAGCTTTCTTGTGTGCCATGGCGCATTAAGCTCCTACGATTTCGTTGATTTCGACTCTGGTGTAGTTCTGGCGGTGCCCCATCTGCTTGCGATGGTGCTTGCGGCGTCTGAACTTCAGAATGCGAACTTTATCACCCCGACCGTTTTCGATGACGGTGGCTAAAACTTTGGCCCCGACAATCATGGGGGTGCCGACCGTCACGGAATCACCGGATTTGATGAGCAGCACCGTATCAAATTCGATAGCGGCGCCGGCTTCAACGGGAAGCGATTCGACGTTAATTTTTTCACCGATAGCAACGCGATACTGCTTGCCACCAGTTTTGATCACTGCTTGCATGGGGTACTCGACCAGTACTGTTCAAGGGGAGGCCGCCGTTGGGGCGACCGACAGAGCAGGCGATAGTACGTAAATGACGGCACCGACTCAACACTTTTCGCCCCTCAATTGTGGGCGCAAGCGAATCGCGCTGGCAAAGGCGTCGCCCGCTTGGCAGAATCCCAGCGTTTTCCGGCTTGGTGCCCTCAATAGTAATGCCGTCTCCATCAGCCTCTGCCGGTGACTCCGGATATCAAATAACCCGTTCGCTCATCGCTGAGCCTATGGCTGCAGTTGACGCCCTGATGCGAGAGCGCCTGCACTCAGACGTGCCGCTCATCAATCAGGTGAGCCATTACGTGATTGCGAGTGGCGGGAAGCGCATGAGGCCCGCCTTGGCCCTGCTGAGCGCCTGTGCGTTGGGATATGAAGGCCAGCGACACGTCGACCTGGCCGTGATCGTAGAACTGATTCACACCGCGACCCTCTTGCACGACGATGTGGTTGACTCGTCGCTGCTTCGACGCGGGCGCGAAACGGCGAACACCGTATGGGGCAACGAAGCCAGCGTGCTGGTGGGAGATTTCCTCTACTCACGAGCCTTTCAGATGATGGTCGACATCGGGAACCTTAGAATCCTGCAAATTCTCGCTGATGCGACGAACACCATCGCTGAAGGTGAAGTCATGCAACTCATGAATTGCCATGACCCAGAAACCACCGAGGGACGTTATCTCGACACCATCCGCTTTAAAACCGCCAAGCTGTTTGAGGCTGCCGCGCAACTCGGCGCGGTGCTGGCAGACAGCACGCCCGAAATTGAAATCGCGCTAGCCTCGTACGGTCGACATCTCGGCACCGCCTTCCAGTTGGTAGACGACGCCTTGGACTACAGCGCCACCGCTTCCGAGATCGGTAAAAACATCGGCGACGACCTGGCTGAAGGCAAACCCACGTTGCCGCTCCTGTATGCGATGTGGAATGGGTCGCCCGATCAGGCGGCGCTGATTCGCCACGCGATCGAGCACGGTGGGCTCGATCACATCGAAGCGATCTCTGCCGCAATTGAATCGACCGGTGCCATCACTTACACTTTCGCGCTCGCCGAGGCCGAAGCGTCAAAAGCACGGTCAGCCTTGGTGAACGTCCCTAACTCGCAATACCTCGAAGCGCTACTCGCGCTATCAAGATTTGCGGTGGGGCGGAAGTCGTAAAGCACAAGTCGGGGTGTAGCTCAGTCTGGTAGAGCACTGCCTTCGGGAGGCAGGGGTCGTAGGTTCGAATCCTGTCACCCCGACCATATTTTCTTCATGCGCAATTGCCCTTCCCGGGGGATGATTCGCCTGAGGCGCTCAAGCGCCGTTACGAGGAAGAGCGACGCCAAGCATGACTGCTGGTTCCCCTACCGCAGCCGACGAAGCCTTCCAGCTCGCCATCTTGCAGGGCGTCTCACGCACTTTCGCGCTCACGATTCCTGTATTGCCCACCAGCCTGTCGCGCGCGGTCGGGAACGCCTACCTGCTGTGCCGGATCGCCGACACCATCGAAGACGATGCCGGCCTCTCGCTGGACGAGAAACAACGCTACGCGGACTGGTTTAACGAGATTGTGCTCGGCAAAGCCGACCCGGCGCCCTTTGGTGCCGAACTCTCAGCGCGTCTTGCCCCGCACGCGACAGCCGCAGAACGCGAACTGATCGCCAACACCGACCGTGTCATCCGTATCACCCTGTCGTTTGCGCCAGCCCAACAGGCAGCACTTGCTCGCTGTGTCCGCGTCATGTCGGACGGCATGATTCACTATCAGGGTCAGGAAACGCTGGATGGTTTAAGCGATCAAGTCGCCATGGACAGATACTGTTACTACGTCGCTGGGGTGGTGGGTGAAATGCTCACCGAACTCTTCTGTCACCATTGTCCTAGCCTCAAACCAGAGCGAGAAAAGATGCTTCGGCTAGGCGTGTCCTTTGGCCAAGCCTTGCAGATGACCAACATCCTGAAAGACATCTGGGAAGACCGCAGTCGAGGTGCCTGCTGGCTGCCACGTTCGATATTCGACCCACGGGGTCTGCGTCTCAGTACTCTGGCCCCAGGCGGCGGGGGCACGGCTTTCGCCGCAGGACTGAACGACCTCATCGCAGTCGCCCATGGCCATATCAAGAACGCGCTTGAGTACACACTGATGCTGCCATCTAACGAAACTGGCATTCGCAAATTCTGCCTCTGGGCGCTGGGAATGGCGGTGCTAACGCTTCGACGCATTCATCAAAACCCCCATTTCATGAGCGGACAGGACGTCAAGATCTCGCGGCGTAGTGTCAAAGCCACGATCGTGTTGACGAGTCTCAGTGCCAGCTCCGATTTGGCGCTCAAAAGCCTTTTCGGACTGGCCGCGATAGGCTTGCCCCTCACCGAAGTTCCCGCATCGGCACCGGCGTTGATTGCCGGAATGGAATCTCGACACCGTCTTTAGGGACGGGTGCTACGAGACTGTGGCGAATCTCCGGTTATGAATGCACGCGCCTTTGCCGGAATCGTGGCAGCGCTAGAGGCAGAAGCGTCAAGCTGCGAACTCTGGCGACTCTCTGGTGAGATTTGCATCAAGTTAACCGGCCCGGGCGCTGAACGTGCGGCTGCCGGCGCCCGGTCACTGGTAGATGAAGGCGTGAGCTGTCTTGTGAGTTGGGGAACCAGCGGTGCGCTGGCGCCTGGCCTGCGAGCTGGCTCACTCCTCATCGTCACGCACACTTCCGACACGCACGGCAACGAATACACCAGTGATATCCGACTGGTCGAAGGCATCCGAAACGCCCTCAGCACGCTATCTCCATCACTCGGTCGCGCCCTTACCGTCGACACTCCCGTGATGGGTCAGGCGTGCAAGCTCGAGCTCGCAGGCCACTACGCGGCCTCATCAGTCGACATGGAATCTGCAGCGGTGGCCGAGGTCGCACGCAGCGCGGGGCTGCCATTCGTCGCCGTTCGCGCGGTGGTCGACGCGCTCACTTTTGATATTCCGCTGGCGGCCTGCGCCGGGATGGGCGAAGACGGCCGTTCGCGTCCCCTGCGGGTGTTGTTCGCGCTGGCAGCGCGTCCGTTTGAATTGCCGCAACTGCTCAGGCTCGCTGGCCACTTTGCCGCCGCCTGCAGAACGCTCCAATCTGCCGCCAGCATGCTGAGAAACGGCGCCTGGTCCAAACCGTTAGGCTCTACCGCGGGAGCAACACGGTGACGCAGCGGACGAAGCCCTACGACGCGCAGCTTGCAGCGTGGCTGGTTGCACCGCTCGCCCAAGGCCCCATAACACCTAATCACCTGACCACCTTGCGCCTGCTGACGGGCATGGCCGGCGCCTTCATTTTTGCCGTGGGCGAGGCACCCAATCTTGCCGCCTGGCTCATTGTGTTATCCAACTTTCTGGACCACACCGACGGCGAGCTGGCGCGACTCAGCGGTCGCCAAAGCAGGTTCGGCCACAATTTCGATCTGGTGTCCGACGCGCTGGTTACGAGCGGCATGTTCATCGGCATCGGTATCGGACTCTTGCCGGCGGAAGGCACAGTCGCTCTGGTGCAGGGACTGGTGGCCGGGCTGGCGGTTGCGGCCATCTTTCATTTGCGCAACACCCTCGAAAGCCGCTACGGAAAGAACGTCACACGCCAGCCGCGCTGGGGAGGATTCGAGGCAGAAGATGTGCTTTACCTGATCCCGCTGATGAGCCTCTCGGACGGGCTCAAACTCTTTCTCGCCGCCGCGAGCATGGGGGCACCCATCGCGCTAATCATTGTTGTCCTTCATTACCGTGCGGTCGAACGACGCGCGCAGGGTGAGCTTTCATGAGCATTCTGGTGACGGGCGCATCCGGTTTTGTGGGCAGCGCGGTGGTGCGAGCGCTGCTCGCGCGAAACGAAAAGGTGCGCGTGCTGGTGAGGCCCGCCAGCGATCGGAGCAATGTGCGGAATCTTGCCGTCGAAGTTGTTGAAGGCGACTTGCGCGACCCTGCCTCATTGCAGCGAGCCTGTGCCGGCTGCAGCGGGCTCTATCACGTCGCGGCCGACTATCGGCTGTGGACTCGCGATCCCAACGAACTTTACGCGAGCAATGTCGAAGGCACTCGCCATCTGATGAGCGCCGCGCTTGAAGCCAACATCCCTCGCATTGTTTACACCAGCAGCGTGGCCACGCTCGGCATCCACCCCGACGGCACCGCCGCCACCGAAGACACGCCGGTCACCGAGGCCGACATGATCGGGCATTACAAACGGTCCAAATTTTTGGCCGAAGCTCTGGTTCAGCAGCTCGTGCAACAGGAAGGGCTGCCCGCCGTGATCGTCAACCCTTCAACGCCAATCGGTCCTCATGACGTAAAGCCCACCCCCACCGGGCGGATGATTCGGGATGCGTGGTTCGGGCGGATTCCGGCCTATGTTGATACCGGCCTTAACATCGTTCACGTCGAAGACGTGGCGCACGGTCATCTGCTGGCGTTTACCGGCGGCGAAATCGGGAGACGCTACATTCTTGGCGGAGAAGACATGGCGCTGCGCGATATTCTCGCCGTAATCGCGGGACTCGCCGGGCGTTCACCGCCGCGCATCGAACTTCCGCGACTGGGCCTCATGCCTGTCGCCGCCATCGCCGAAGCCTGGGCATGGTTAACCCACGGCAAAGAGCCACAGGTCACGCT
>CANFVX010000191.1 GCA_947450495.1 Gammaproteobacteria bacterium | reverse complement strand
GGTCGAGCTGTTCAGCGAAGTCGACGCCGTGCTCAGGCAACTGGGGCAACGCTATCGCCTGATCGCCGTGACCAATGGCAACACCGACCTCGTACGCGCCGGGGTCCACCATTATTTTGAGTTCGCGCTGTCGCCGGCCGACACCGGCACCAGCAAACCCGACCCGCGCATGTTTGATCCCGTGCTGGCCCGCACCGGAGTGAGCGCGGAGGCCGTGATCCATGTGGGCGATGAGCCCGTTTACGACATTGAAGGCGCACACAACGCGAACCTGCGGGCGGTGTGGGTCAATCGCAAAGCCCGCGACTGGCCGGTGGCGCAACGCCCGCCGCACGCCGAAATCACCACGCTCGAGGCCCTGCCGGGCGTTATCGAACAACTCGCGGCCAGTGCCGCGGCAGAGAGGATGACTCGCTGATGATGGAGACTTCTTTTGAACTGATTGAGCGGCGCCATATCGACACGCTCAATCTCGAATTTCAGGCCTATCGTCATCCCGCCTCCGGGGCGCGCCATTTTCATCTGGCCTGCGAGGACGACAACAACGCGTTTATGGTGGCGTTCCCCACGATTCCGCAGGATTCCACCGGCGTCGCGCACATTCTGGAACACACCACGCTGTGCGGCAGCGAACGCTATCCGGTGCGCGACCCGTTTTTCATGATGCTCCGGCGTTCGCTCAATACCTTCATGAACGCCTTCACGAGTTCGGACAGCACGGCGTATCCGTTCGCCACCCGCAACCGCAAGGATTTCGACAACTTGCTGCAGGTGTATCTGGACGCGGTGTTCTTTCCCTTGCTGGACCCGCTCGATTTCGCGCAGGAAGGCTGCCGGGTGGAATTTGCCAATGCGGAGCAGCCGGCCGCCGGGCTGGTCTACAAAGGCGTTGTCTTCAATGAAATGAAGGGCGCCATGAGCTCGCCTGTGGCGCAGCTATGGCATCACCTGCAGGCCGCGCTGTTTCCGCAAACCGCCTATCGCTATAACAGCGGCGGTGACCCAGCGGCCATTCCCGACCTCACCCACGCCGCGCTGCGGGCTTTTCATGCCCGTCATTACAACCCGGCGCAGGCGGTGTTTATCACCTACGGCTGCTTTGACCCGCGCGACCATCAGGCGCGCTTTGAGTCGCTGGCGCTGGCGCGACATCCGGCAGTGCAGCTCCAAGCGGGCGCGCCCTTGGTGAGTGCGTTGCAGCCCTCGCTCAGCGCCCCTCGTGAACTGGTGACCGACTACGCCATCGACGAATCCTTCGACAGCGAAGAATCCACCCATCTCGTGTGGGGCTGGTTGCTGGGCGAATCCGCCGATCCGCGCGTGGCGCTGGAAGCGCAAATGCTGGCCGGCGTACTGCTGGAGCACAGCGCGTCACCGATGCGCCACTTCCTCGAGACCACCGAACTGGCCCGCGCGCCGTCCGAACTTTGCGGCACCGATGACTCCGCCCGCCAACTGGCTTTTTATCTGGGCGTGGAAGGCAGTGAAGCGGCCCACGCCGCCGAACTGGAGCAGGGCGTGATGGCGGTCTTGCAGACGATCGCCGCCAAAGGCATGCCGCACGAAGTGCTGTCGGCGGTGCTCGACCGCATCGAGATGGCCCAGCGCGACGTGGGCGGTGACGGCTATCCCTACGGTCTGCAGCTGATGAGCCGGATCCTGCCGGGGGCGATGTATCGCCGCGATCCGGTGGCCTTGCTGGATATCGATCCCCTGCTCGAAGAACTGCGGCAGGAAGTGGCCAACCCCGACTATTTCCCCGCCCTCGTGCGCCGCCTGTTGCTGGATAACCCGCACCGGGCGCGGGTGACGATGGTGCCGAACGACCACAAGCGCGAGGCCGAGCGTCAGGCCGAACTCGATCGCCTCGCGGCGCTGAACGCCACCCTGGATGACGCCGCGCGCAAAGCCATTGCCGACGCCGCCAGCGCGCTCGCCAGCCGTCAGGCGCGGGTTGAAGATCCAGATGCTCTGCCGCGCATCACCTTGGCCGACGTGCCCGCCGGCGAGCCCCTGATCACCGGCGAGGTAGTGGACATCGCCGGGCTCGAAACCCATCGCTACACGCGCGGCACCAATGGCCTGATGCGTGCCCAGTTGGCCATTGAACTGCCGGCGCTCTCGGAAGATGAAATCCGCACGCTGTCGTCGTTTGCCGGCTATCTGACCGACTTCGGCGCCGGCGACGAAACCTATCTCGACACTCAGGCGCGGCGGGCGCTGGTAGGTTCGTTTGGCGCCAACGCCTCCATTCGCAGTCATCTCACCGATGTGAATGCGAGCGCGGGTCACGTGGTGATCTGGTCGAAAGGCCTGCAACGCCGCACCCCGGAGCTCATCCAGACGCTGGGTGAAATCCTGCCCGACTTCCGCTGCGACGAAACCCAGCGCCTGCGCGAACTGCTCACCCAGGCGCGGGCCGATCTGGAAATGTCGATCACCGACCGCGGCCACCAGCTGGCGATGCACGGCGCGATGCGCGGGCTGTCGCCCAGCGCCTGGCTGGGCGATCTGTGGGACGGCCCAACCCAAATCCTGAGCCTGCAGGCGCAGGAAGACGCGGTGCGCGAATCAGACGCCGCAGCGCTGGAGCTCCTCGGCAAATACGCCGCGCTGAAAGACAAACTGCTGGCGGCGCCGTGCAAGGTGCTGCTGGTGGGCGAGACCGAGGCGCTGGATAGCGCGGCCGCCACCTTGGCCCGCCACGGTCTGCGCGGCCAACGCACGGCGGGCGCCGGAGCGCTGGTGTTACCCAGCCCGCGGGTTGCCCCCGGCAGCGCGTGGCTGGCGAACGGTGAAGTGAATTTCTGCGCCAAGGCCTACGCCGCCGTGCCGGAAGGCGCGCCCGACGCGCCGGCGCTGTCGGTGCTGGCGCGTTATCTGTCCGATGGTTTCCTGCATCCCGCGGTGCGCGAGCGCGGCGGTGCCTATGGCGGCGGCGCCAACTACGACGCCGACAGCGCGGCCTTTGCCTTCTACTCCTACCGCGACCCGCGGCTGGTCGACACGCTGGCCGATTTCGATCGCTCGCTGGACTGGCTGCATGAGGCGCAGCCGGCGGAATTGCTGGAAGAGGCCATCCTCGGCGTGATCCGCCGGCTCGACAAACCCCGTTCGCCGGCAGGGGCTGCGATTAGCTGGTTCTTCAACGAGATTCATGGCCGTGACGCAGCATTTCGCGCCCGTTTCCGCGAGCAGGTGCTGGCGATTACTGTGGCCGATCTGCGGCGCGTCGCGACCACCTGGCTGAAGCCGGAAACGGGCGTGATCGGCGTGGTCAGTCACGCCGGTGAGCGGGCCACCATTGATGCGTTGGGTCTGCAACGCTTCAGCTTCTGAGGCGGCGATGGATATCGAGTTCGACGACGACGATTCGGGGTTCTGGCAGGCCCGCGCCGTCCACGCGATGGCCAGCCGGTCGCTGGCCGGCGCCGAGCGCGACGGCGATCGCGAACTCATGAAATTTCTCGAGGAGGCGAGCCTCGAGCACCTGCAGCGCGAGGACTACGCCAAACTGCGCGCGAGCTTTGGGTTACGCGACCGCGAATGGCCCGTGTGGTCGCTCATGAACCAGTTCTGGCGGCGGACTCTCGGTCCCTCGCAGCAGGAAGAGGAACTCAGCGCCCAGCGCGGCGAAGCGCTGGAGCGGGCCGAGCGGGCCGAAGCCTCGGCCTTCGATGCGATGGCCGAAACCGCGCAGGTGGCCCACGAGCGCGACCACTGGCAGGCCGAGGCCGCGCGCCTCAAGGCGCGGGTGGAGCAACTCGAGGCCGCGCCAAGTCAGGCGGCCGACGACGAACCCCGCGAGGATTAGTCCCGGCCGTTCCGCCCGAAGTAGCGCTCGATGCCCCGGGCGTCATCAAAATGCCGACGCCCGATAAACGCCGTGGCCTGATGCCCGCGCTGGCGCATGGTGCCGGGCGAAGGCACGCCGAGCGGCCACAGCAACCAGCGCTCGGGCCGCACCGATGCGGCCAGCAGGCCGTTGGCCGCAAACAGACTCCGCACGCCGCCACGGCCATCGGGCAGTTGTCGCAAGTCGTCATAGTCCAACACCGTTAGCGTCTCGACAGGCCCGGCGGGCGCGGGGCCAACGCCCTTCAGGTAATGGGTGCCAGCGTCGATTTGCAGGCCTGGCCGGCCCGTGAGCGCCAGCGTAAAGGGCACCCACGGGGTTTCGGTGTCGTCCGCAACGGCCCGCTGCCTGAGCCGCGGACCGGGGAACCAGAGGTGATAACACCCGCAGGCATGCACGCTGTCCCACAACAGCGGTTGCCCGTCGGCATCCAGCGTGACGCGCCAGACCAGCCCGTCGAAGGCGCCGGCGAGCGGGTCGAAAGCGCCCTGCGGCGCCCGGGCGGCAAACCACACCAGATAGTTCAATTGCGTGAGCACTTGCTGCTCGAAGCGGGTCTGCGAGATCCATACGTACACGCTGGGCGCGGGTTCTAGCACCGCCCGAGCGTCGGCATCGTGCGCCATCCGACCCATCCGGTCGGCGTCGCTCAGAGTGTCAACCGCCCATACCGGCGCGTGCGCAGCCAACAAGGTTTGCAGCGTGGCGGGCGACGGCTGGGCAATGCCCAGCGCATCGCGCGGCGCGCTGGCGAAATCTGCGGTGGCCTCGGCGAGTGCCGTGGCCGCTACCGGCGGGCTGGCGTAAAGCCGCGCCGTGGGCGCGAGGTGCAAAGTCGGACGCGGCGCTTCCCGTGTCTGCAGCGTGGCGACTCCCTGCCGGGCAAAGAATGTCGCCACGGAATAAAGCCCCAGCACCCGGGCCGGGAGGCTGTAGTCGTCCGGCACCCGGGCGGCGGCGCGGAGACGCTCGAACGCGTTTGAGTCCTGCGCCAGATCCGCCAGCAGAGTCGCGCGACAAGCCTCGATTTCCGCCAGGGTCATCGCCGGCGCGCCGAGCGCCGCCAACTCAACGCGACGCCCCTCCGCCTCCCGCGCGGCCAGCGCTTGCAGCCATTGCTGACGGGCGGCGGGCGCGAGCGACTCGGTGCTAAAACTCGCCAGCAGCCGGTTTATTCGCAGAAACGGAAAGCCCGGGATCGCCACGCTGTCGACGTCCCTGACACCGGCGCGATCGACCTGCCGGTCGAGGGTGTCTAACTGGCCGCGACAGGCGCTTACGCTGGCGGCGGGGGGCAAGGAGGAAGGTTTCGCATCGTGCACGCCGCAGCCGACGAGCAGCAGACCGCACACCGCGACGAGCACAGCCACCGGCAAGCATCTAAGCACGAGGACCTCGCGAGACCGACGAAGGCCCGAGTGTACAATCGCGGCGAGCCCGCCCGAGAGTTATCGCCCGCCAATGAACCTCTCTCACGCTGAATTGCATGCGCTGGTCACGCCGGTGCTAGATCGCTACGGCCTGCGTGCCACGGAAATTTCGGTGCTTGCCGGAGGCTTGATCAACTTCAGCCTGCGGGTAGTGACGAGCGCGCAGGAGCTGCTGGTTTTGCAGCGGCTGCATCCGGTGTTTGAGGCCGCGGTGAACGACAATCTGGATCTCGTCACGCAGGCCCTGCGCTCGCGGGGCGCGATCGCGCCGACCCTTATTCGCACGCTGGAAGGCAATTCCGCGGTGACGCTGGACACAGCGGTTTGGCGGCTCCAGACCTTTATGCCGGGGCATAGCGTCCAGCAACTGAGCGCCGCGTCGCAGGCGCAGGCCGCCGGTGATTTGCTGGGCCGCTTCCACGCCACGCTCGCCGATTGGACCGTGCCGCTACCGCATGTGCGCCCGCCGGTCCACGAGCCCGCCCGCCATCTGGCCGGACTCTCAACCGCGCTGGCCGCGCACGCCGGGCATCCGCTGGCGGTCGAAGTGCGCGCGATCGCGGACCAGATCCAGTCCCGGCTCGCCCAGCTGCCCGCGTGGCCGGCGCAGCCGTTGCGCCTGCTGCACGGCGATCCCAAGATTTCCAACCTGCTGTTTGATGCCGAAGGTCGGGGCCTGTGTCTGGTCGATCTGGACACGCTCGCGCTGGGTCCGCTGGTGCCGGAACTGGGGGACGCCTTCCGCTCCTGGTGTAATCCGGGGCCGGAAGATGCGCCGCAGGCCGATTTCTCGCTGGATCTTTTCGCCGCGGCGATTGAAGGCTATGCGGCGTCGACGCGCGGGTTTATCACAAGCGCTGAATGGCAGGGCATCGTGACCGGCACTGAGACGATTTATCTGGAACTCGCGGCGCGCTTCGCCGCTGACGCGCTGAACGAAGCCTATTTCGGCTGGTCGCCGGACCGCTTTGCCACGCGGGGGGCGCACAACCTGGCCCGTGCCCGCAATCAACTCGCGGCCGGACAGGCGCTGGCGCGGCAGGCCAGCGCCGCCAACGCGCTGGTCGCCGCGCAGTTCTGCTGAAATCTTTCACGCCCGCGACGCGCCGGGCTGGCTAGAATAGGCGCGACGCAATTCGCGCCCACCAAGGAAGAGGACTCCCCATGCAACTCAGCGGCATTTTTACGCTTGGCTTCGTCGCACTGGTTTTCATCACCCTCTACAAGGGCGCGAAGGTGGTGCCGCAGGGCTACGAATGGACCATCGAGCGCTTCGGGCGCTACTACAAGACGCTGCAGCCTGGCCTCGGCCTCATCCTGCCCTACATCGACAGCATCGGCCGCAAGGTCAACATGATGGAACAGGTGCTGGACGTGCCCTCGCAGGAAGTCATCACCCGCGATAACGCGGTGGTGAAATGTGACGGCGTGGTGTTCTTTCAGGTGCTGGACGCCGCGCGTGCGGCCTACGAAGTGAACCAGCTCGAATACGCCGTGTTGAACCTCACCATGACCAATATCCGCACCGTGCTGGGCTCGATGGACCTTGATGAGTCCCTTTCCAAGCGCGATGCCATCAACTCGCAGCTGCTCGCGGTGGTGGACGAAGCGACCCATCCCTGGGGCCTCAAAGTCACCCGCATCGAAATCAAGGACATCAAGCCGCCGCAGGATTTGGTGGATTCCATGGCCCGCCAGATGAAGGCCGAGCGTGAGAAGCGCGCGGCGAT
>CANFVX010000190.1 GCA_947450495.1 Gammaproteobacteria bacterium | reverse complement strand
TCAGGATTTAATCTTGGGCCTTCGAGCAGTCGCCATGCGCCTTTCTATCCATGGCAAGGCGTCACGCAACGCTTCTGATGCCTTGTCGAATCAGGTCGATGATTTCCTCTAATTGCGAGGTGCTGGCAATCGGAGCTGGCCCCAAGGCAATGATCTCGCTGGTGTAGCGCACCAACGCGCCATGGTCGAAACAGTGATGGAAAACCTCCATTGCCCTTTTGCTGGGCTCACCGGCGCGCGGTGCCAATTCAACTGCGGCCGCAAGACCAAGATTGCGCACGTCGACCACATTGGGTTCGTCGCGGAGGCTGTGAATGAGCTCCTCCAGCACGGGCTCCAACTGGCGTGCGCGCGCCATCAGATTCTCTTCTTCGTAGACTTCAAGGGCAGCAACCCCGGCGGCACAGGCCAAGGGATGACCTGAATAGGTGTACCCGTGGAAGAACTCGACCAGATGCTCGGGGCCGGTCATGAAGGTTTCATAGATGTCATTGCGGACAATCGCCCCGCCCAGAGGAATCATCCCGCTGTTGACGCCCTTTGCGAACGTGATGATGTCAGGGGTAACGCCAAAGCGCTCGCTCGCGAAATAGTGGCCCATACGGCCGAAGCCCGTAATGACCTCATCAAAAATGAGCAGAATCCCGTGCCGGGTACAAATTTCACGCAGTTTTTGCAAATACCCTTGGGGCGGCACAATCACTCCAGCAGATCCCTGCATTGGCTCGACGATCACGGCCGCAATCGTTGATGCATCGTGAAGTTGGACCATGCGTTCGAGTTCATCGGCCAGATGCGCGCCCCAGGTTGGCATGCCGCGGCTGAAGGCCATCTGGCTGAGGTCGTGGGTGTGTGGCAGGTGGTCCACTCCGGGCACCATTGCGGGTGCAAATGCTTTGCGATTGGCCACCATGCCGCCGACAGAAATCCCGCCAAATCCCACGCCGTGATAGCCGCGCGCCCGGCCTATCAACCGAAAACGGGAGGCGTCGCCTTTGGCGCGATGATAGGCCAAGGCAATCTTCAGGGCGGTATCGACGGCCTCCGAGCCTGAATTTGTGAAGAAGACCCGGTCCATCCCGGCGGGAGAGACCGCCGCAAGCTTGGCCGCCAACTCGAAGGCGCGGTCATGCATGGTCTGGAACGGTGGAGCATAGTCCAGGCTCCCTAATTGATTTTGGACCGCCTCGACGATCCTGGGGTGTCGGTGCCCGGCGTTACAGCACCAAAGCCCGGACAGGCCATCAAGAATTTTTCGGCCATCCTGAGTGATGTAATGCATGCCCTCGCCTTGCACCACAATGCGCGGATTTTTTTTGAACAAGCGGTTGTGGGTGAAGGGCATCCACAACGGGTCCATGTCGAGTTCCGGACTCAACTGCGGCGGGGGAACGGCACTATTCATAGTCGGGCTCCAGATGTGGCGGCTGAATAATGCCAATCCTACCGCTTCCTGAGTACCGTTTATGCGTTCAGAGAGAGGCAATTTGAACGGGGCGCGATGCCGGCAGGGGCGCTATTCTTTATACACACGGCCACCGTGATTGACGGCGAAACTGACAACCTGACCCGCCACTGGTTCGCTGGTGGCGCCAATCTGACGAGATCCCATGCGCCTCTTGCTGGTTGAAGACGACGAAATGATTGGGGCTGCACTGCGCCGCGGCCTTCAGCAGCAAGGACACTCAGTGGATTGGTGCCGCGAAGCGCGAAGCGCCGATGCCGCTCTGGCCGTTGAGCCGTATGACTTAGTGCTGCTCGATCTGGGGCTGCCAGATCAGGATGGTTTTACCTTGCTAAGCGCGATTAGAAAAACCAAAAATCCCACGCCAGTCATCATTTCTACAGCAAGAGATGCCGTGTCTGACCGGGTGCGGGGCCTCGATCTGGGGGCGGACGATTATCTGGTCAAGCCCTACGATTTCGACGAGCTCGCTGCCCGCATCCGCGCTGTTGTGCGCCGTCGAGCGGGTAACGCCGGGGGGCGCCTCTCCCACCAGGGGCTGGAGCTTGATCCCGCCACGCATGAAGTCTGGTGCGACGGGCAACCAGTGTCGCTCTCTGCGCGAGAGTTCAACATTCTGCAGACATTGATCGAGCGCCCTCATGCCGTGACTTCCCGAACCCAGTTAGAGGAGCGGTTGTATGGATGGGAAGAAGAAGTGGCCAGCAACGCGATCGAAGTCCATATCCATAATCTGCGGCGCAAGTTAGGCGAACAGCGAATCCGTACGGTCCGGGGTCTTGGATATAGCTTGGGAGAGCTTAGGTAATGTCATTGCGCCACCGCCTGTTGCTGGTGTTGCTCCTTGCCGCCATCGCCACCACGCTCACGGCAACCGGTGCCACCTGGTACTGGGCCAAACTAGAAATTGATGAACTGCTTGATTACCAGTTGCGCCAACAAGCGCTTTCTCTCGAAGACAAGGCCTACCTGTTGGGGCAGGTGGCGGTAACGGCGCCGGATCCGGAACAGCACATCGTGACCCAGCTTTGGGACCGGCGGGGCGTTCTCCGCTACCAGTCGCATCACGATGTCGAACTGCCAAGGCCGCGACAAAACGGATACGACACCATCAGCACCGCACATGGCGATTGGCGCGTTTACACGATGGAGCTTGGACCATGGGTAGTGCAACTCGCCCAGCCGTTGTCGATCCGCCGTGATATCGCCACGAATGCGGCCTTGAGAATGCTCTACCCCACAATGGCGATATTGCCCTTGCTGGCCTTACTGATTTGGTGGGCGGTGGGGCGCGTACTTGCGCCGCTATCGGCGCTCGCGGGCATGATTGCCGGGCGTGAGCCCGCCGCTCTGGCAGCGCTCCCCTTAGCCGGCCTGCCGCAGGAGGTGGGGTTGATGGCAGAGGCATTAAACGATCTCATTGCGCGCCAACGTCAGGTATTGGCGCGCCAGCAGGATTTCATGGCAGACGCCGCGCATGAGTTGCGCACCCCCTTGATGGCGATTCGATTGCAGCTTCAGTTACTGGAACGAGCCGACGGACCCGTGGACAGGGAGCAGGCTTTGAGCGAGCTCAAGTCGGGCATCACGCGAACCACTACGCTCGTAGAGAGACTGCTGGCGGTCGCCCAGTTGGATGCGCAACAGCACGGTGATTCTCGCGAATTGGTGGATTTATCCCAGATTCTGCGCCGCTCCGGGCAGGAAGTTCAGGCGCTTGCCAAGGAGCGACAGATTGAGCTTCGGGTTGAGAATGGTCTGCCAGCGCTGGTGGCCGGAGAGGCTCGCAGTCTGAGTAGTTTGGTGGTCAACCTGCTGGAGAATGCCTTGCGCTACACCCCCGCCGGCGGGCGGGTTGTGGGGAGCGCTCGTGAGGCCCGCGATGGCGTGCTGCTGACCATCATGGATACGGGGCCCGGCATTCCTGAAGGCGAGAGAAATCGCGTGTTCGAAAGATTTTACCGTGTGCCGGGAACCACCATGTCTGGCAGCGGGCTTGGTCTCGCGATCGTTAAGCGAGTCGCCGATTTACACGGCGCGAGCGTCTCTATCGAGGACGCTCCCGGCGGCGGCGCACTGATTAATGTGTTGTTCCCCGCGGGGGGCATGCGCGTGAGCGAGCCCGTCTTAAGTTTTACTTAAGTTTCGCGTCGCAGAGTGCGCAGCCATCGGCCCCACACGGTGTGGCGCCCCAAGACTTCAAAGAGGCATCAGCATGAAACGTAGAAATCTTGTCGCCCCCGCTATCGTCGCTGCCATTGTTGCCGCCGCGCTGGGCTACCAACACAGCGGATCAAGTCTGCTGCCGAATGTCCTGGCAGACACGCTGGAGTCCAATGGCGGTCGGCTCGGATTGCCCGACTTTACCGAACTGGTCACGGCCACCTCGCCGGCCGTGGTCAATATCAGCGTTGCCCGGAGTAAGCCGGTGAGCCATCGCCCACGTGGCGCAATGCCGCGAGGCCAGGGCGAAGTCCCCGAGTTCTTCAAGCGCTTTGGTCCGCCAATGCCGGAGGGTGACGAGCCTATTCAACGGAGCAGCGGCTCGGGCTTCATCATTTCAGCCGATGGCAACATCGTGACCAATGCGCACGTCGTGGCCGACGCCGACGAGATCAACGTGCATCTGAGCGACAAGCGGCAGTTCAAGGCCAAAGTGATTGGCGTGGATCAGGTCAGCGACGTGGCCCTGATCAAAATCGAGGGGAATCAACTGCCCACCCTCAAGATTGGCGACCCGGCCAAACTCAAGGTCGGCGAATGGGTGATTGCCATCGGGTCCCCGTTTGGTTTCGACAACACCGTGAGTGCGGGGGTCGTGAGCGCCAAAATGCGCTCCCTCCCCAACGGCAACTACGTGCCATTCATTCAGACCGACGTCGCCATCAATCCCGGCAACTCGGGCGGGCCCTTGCTCAATCTGAAAGGCGAAGTGGTGGGTATCAACTCCCAGATCTATAGCGAGAGCGGCGGCTATATGGGGCTGTCGTTTGCCATTCCCATTGATGTCGCGATGGATGTCCAAAACCAGCTGGCACATGGCGGCAAAGTGCAGCGTGGTCGCCTCGGCGTGTCGGTGCAGACGCTCGATCAGGACCTCGCGCGATCCTTCGGGATGGAAACCCCACAAGGTGCGCTGGTCAATCAAGTGCAGGACAACATGCCGGCGGCCAAGGCGGGTATCAAGGCGGGGGATGTCATCCTCAAAGTGGACGGCGAGGTCGTTGAGGACTCGGCCATGCTCTCTCGTCTGATTGCGAGCAAGAAACCAGGTCAGCGGGTAGCGGTTGAACTGCGGCGTAACGGTAAGCCCGAATCGCTCAGTGTCGCCTTGGGTGAGATGACGCCAATGATTGCGGCCAGCGACGAAACGCCGGACCCCACCAAAACCGGTCGCCTTGGGGTGGTGGTGCAGCCGCTGGATGAGGCGGCCCGCCAGGAGGCCGGTGGGCGCGGGGTGCTCGTGACGGAAGTGGCGGGGGCTGCGGCGCGCGCCGGCATCCGCCCTGGCGACGTCATTCTCGCGGTCAATTCCGCGGCGGTTCAAAGTCCTGCAGATTTGAAACGACTGGTTTCCTCGGCGAATGACCGCATTGCGCTACTGGTGCATCGAGACGACGCCGAAATTTTTGTGCCGGTCACGCTCGGCTAAGCTTTACAGAAAGGTAGGGGCGAGGCGCCGTTCAAGGCGCCTCGACGCCGTAAGGGGTTTGCCAAGTTCAGCGGAGATTCAGAATCCAAAAATAAAGATGTGGCGGTGCAAGATTTTTGCCTTCTATGGCACTATTCTTGAGCATCAACATGATTCCAACCTGCTCAACATAAAGAGCCGCCGCTGCAATGTCGGATAGCCCAGTTTCCAGTGTTTCTCTAGACCGTCGTCGATTTCTGGCGTCGCTCGCAGCACTGGCAGCTTTGCCGGTGATGAATGCGGCCGCGTTACCTCTCTTTTCCGAAGCGCGCCCTTTCTCGCTTGATATTCTTCGGGAGCGCGCAAAACAGTTGGCGGCGAAGCCGTTTCAGGCGCCCCGCAAGTCGGCCTCTCAGGCGCTGCGCGATCTGAATCAGCAGCAGTATCACGACATTCGGTACCGGCCACAGGATGCGCTTTGGCAGGGTGAAACGCCGTTCACTGCGCAGTTTTTTCATCCAGGCTTCTACTACCAGTACGCCGTACGGGTTTTCGACGTCACAGAGGGCAAGGCCCGCGAACTGCGATACGCGCCGAATCTGTTTGATTTTGGCGGCAACGAACTCCCCGCGAGCGCGCTTGAACAAACCAACGGCTTTGCCGGATTTCGTCTGCACTATGCGCTCAACAGCCCGAACTACCTCGATGAGCTGATCTCCTTTCTAGGTGGCAGCTACTTTCGGGCGCTGGGGCGCGGCATGCGTTATGGCTTGTCGGCCCGTGGGCTCGCGATCGGTACGGCCTCGCAGCACGGCGAAGAATTTCCATTTTTCTCGGAGTTCTATCTTGACCGTCCAAGCGACGGCAACAGCGTCGTCATTCATGCACTGCTCAACAGCAGGAGCTGTACGGGCGTGTATACCTTCACGGTCAGACCGGGTGACGCCACGATTGTCGACGTGAATCTCTCGCTGTTCATGCGGGTCAAAGTCGATACGGTGGGCATCGGTCCGCTGACCAGCATGTTCTTTTTTGGACCCAACGACCGGCAGGGCGTCGACGATTACCGGGCTGCCGTTCACGACTCGGATGGTCTTTCGATCTGGAATGGCGCTGCCGAATGGCTGTGGCGACCGCTGGTCAACCCGCAGCGCCTGCGTGTCAGTTATTTTGTTGACCGCAATCCCAAAGGCTTTGGCCTGCTTCAACGCAATCGCCGTTTTGAGGATTATTCCGACGCCGATGGGCACTACGAGCAACGCCCCAGCGCCTGGGTCGAACCGGTCGGAGATTGGGGCGTGGGCGCCGTGATTCTGGTTGAAATCCCCAGCGATCTGGAAAGCAACGACAACATCGTCGCTTTCTGGCGCCCGGAGGCGCCGTTGCAGGCGGGCTCTGAATGGCAGGCAACCTATCGCTTGCACTGGGGCAAAGACCTGCCCTTCATCAATCGGAAGCTCGGCTCTGTGGCGGGTACCCGGATTGGGCGCGGGTCGGCTGAGACAGCGCGGCTGTTTGTGGTTGATTTTGGGGGGGAATCGCTGCAGAACATCTCGGCCAAAGTCCGCGCCAAGGTCTCGACTTCCAAGGGCACTCTCTCTCCAGCCACCGTGCATTTTGTCTCTGAGTTAGGCGTCTGGCGTGCGCAGTTCGAGTTGGTGCCAGAAGGCTACGACCCCATCGAATTGCGCTGCTATCTGGAAGCGGGTGACGAAATCCTCACCGAATCGTGGTGCTTTCAGTGGACCGAGTGAACCTGCGATGGTCACGGTGAGTGGGGAGCCGACGACAACAGGCACCTTGACCACTCCCTCATTGCGTCTGCCTGGAGGGGTTGTGTGCGTACTCCAACATTACCTCTCCAGTCTCGGCTACGACGAAGGACCCGCGCTCACCGGTTTGCTGGCCACTCTCGATGCCGACCTTCACTCGAACACTTCTC
>CANFVX010000189.1 GCA_947450495.1 Gammaproteobacteria bacterium | reverse complement strand
GGCGTGGAAGATTTCGTGCGGATCCTGACCGAACCCCACGCCTCGCTGACCGAGCAATATCAGGCTCTGCTGGCGACCGAAGGCGTCACGCTCCGTTTTGCGCAAGACGGCGTGGAGCGGATTGCGCAGATCGCCCAGCACGTGAATGAACGTAGTGAGAATATCGGCGCGCGGCGCTTGCACACGGTGATGGAACGGCTGCTTGAAGCCCTGTCTTTCACCGCGCCCTCGCGCGCCGGACAAGAGGTCGAAGTGGACGCGGCCTATGTTGAAACCTATCTGGGTGAACTGGTCCGGGACGAGGACTGGGCCCGCTATATCCTGTAGGCTCCAGCGCCATGGCTACCCATACCCCCACCGACATCCTGCTCCATCAGCGTTCCCGGGTTCTTGAAGTCGCGTTCGACGATGGCGCGCGCTACAAGCTCTCCTGCGAATACCTGCGAGTGCATTCCCCGTCCGCTGAAGTGCGCGGCCACGGCCCCGGCCAAGGCGTGCTGCAACTCGGCAAGGAGGGCGTGAGCATCACGCAGATCGAGCCGGTGGGAAATTACGCGGTGAAACTGGTGTTTGACGATGGCCACGACACGGGCCTTTACACCTGGGATTACCTCTACAAGCTTGGTAACGAGTTCGAGCACAACTGGCAGGTATATCTCGAGGCGCTGGCCGAGGCCGGCCACGTCCGCCAGGCAACCGACGCCTGAGTCGCCACGCGGTATGACGGATCGCGATACTCACTTCGGCTATCAGCGGGTGCCGGAACACGAAAAAGCCGCCCGAGTGCGCGGGGTTTTTGATTCGGTTGCCGCGCGCTACGACCTCATGAACGACCTCATGTCGATGGGCTTGCATCGCTTGTGGAAGCGGCTGGCGGTGTTTATTGCCGGCGCGCGCGCTGGCGACCGGGTGCTCGATCTGGCCGGTGGCTCAGGCGATCTCACTCGCCTGCTGGCGCGCGACGTTGGGCCCACCGGCGAAGTCGTCATTCTGGATATCAATCGCGCCATGCTGGAGGTCGGTCGTGAGCGGCTGACCGATGCCGGCGTGCTCGATAACGTGCGCTACATGCAGGCCAACGCCGAGGCGCTGCCATTTGCCGACGGCTCCTTCGATCTCGTCACGATTGGCTTTGGGTTGCGTAACGTCACCCATAAAGACCGCGCGCTGGCCGAGATGCATCGAGTGCTGAAACCCGGTGGGCGGGCGTTTGTGCTGGAGTTCTCGCAGGTCACCCAGCCCTTGCTGGCCCGCGTCTACGACCTCTATTCGTTCAAGTTGCTGCCTAAACTCGGGCGCCTGTTCGCCAACGACGAGGACAGCTATCGCTATCTGGCGGAATCCATACGCATGCATCCGCCGCAAGCTGAACTGGCCGCCATGATGCAGACGGCGGGTTTCGGCCAATGTCGTTACGTGAACATGCTGGGCGGCATTGTGGCCCTGCATGGCGGCGTGCGCCTGTGAGTCGCGGCGCATGATTGCCGAACTCCTCGCCCCGCAACGCGTACTCGGGCTGATTGCCAACGCGCTTAATCGCGTGTTGGCTGGCCAACCTGCGGCGCTGGAACAACTGCGGCGACTTCACGGCCGGACCATGGACGTTCGCGTTGCCAAACTGGGTTGGCGCCTGTGCGTGGCCTTCGATGAGGACGGCGTGGTGCTGGCCACCAGCAGCGCGCGCACTGCCGACGTCACCCTCGAAGGCAGTCTGCCCGATCTCCTCGCCATGGGACGCGCGCGTCAGCGCGGCGAGGCGGTGCCCGCCGGCAAGGTGAGGCTCGAAGGCGACCTCGCCACGGTGCAACTGGTGCAAGCGGTATTTGAATCGCTTGCCCTCGACTGGGAAGCTTTTCTGGCGCAGTACCTGGGCGAGTTGCCGGCGCGACAAGTCGCCCGCGTGGTGCTCGGGATTTTGGCCTGGGTAGCCCGCACGCACGGGACTTTTGAGCGCGATCTCGGCGAATACCTGCGTACCGAAGCGCGGCTGGTGCCGGCCCGCGAAGAAACCAATCTACTGGCCTCGGAACTCATGCGGCTGGTCAACGACGTAGACCGTCTGGCCGCGCGCATCGCCCGTTTGCAGCAGCGCAGGAGTCGCCCGTGAGACTGACGCCCGGCCATTTTCTGCGCATCCTGTTCATTCAGCGCACGCTGGTGCGTCACGGCTTTGATGAGCTGCTGTTCTCGGTGCCGGTGCTGCGCCCGCTGAGCTATTTGCGCTATGTCCTGCCCTGGAACTGGATCGGTCGGGAGTATGGTCCGCGCGGCCCGCGCATGCGCGCGGCGCTGGAGGAACTGGGGCCGCTGTTCGTGAAGTTTGGTCAGTTGCTGTCGACCCGACGCGACCTGCTGCCAGACGACATCGCCGAAGAACTTGCCCACCTGCAGGACCATGTCCCGCCGTTTCCGGGGCCGCAGGCGCGGGCCATTATCGAGCGTGCCTATGGCCGGTCGGTGAGCGAAGTCTTTGCGGAATTCGATGAAACGCCGCTCGCCTCTGCCTCCATCGCACAGGTTCACGCCGCGCGCCTGCACGACGGCCGCGAAGTGGTGGTGAAGGTTGTGAGGCCGGGCCTGCGGCGCACGATCGAGCGCGACATTGGCTTGATGCGTTTTCTGGCCGAGGCCGCCGAGAGTTACTTCACGCGCGGCCGCCAGCTCAAACCTTCTCGGGTGGTGGATGAGTTTGAGAAAACCATCCTCGATGAACTCGACATGCTGCGGGAGGCGGCCAACGCCTCCCAGTTGCGGCGTAACTTCGCGAGTTCGCCACAGCTTTATGTGCCGGAAATCCATTGGGCGCTGACCCGTCCGGGCGTCCTGGTGATGGAGCGCATCGACGGCATTCCCATCGCCAATGTTGCCGCGCTACGCGAGGCCGATGTGGACCTCCACCTGCTGGCGGCCAACGGCGTCGAGCTCTTCTTCACGCAGGTGTTTCGCGATCACTTTTTCCACGCCGATCTGCACCCCGGCAACCTGTTTGTGCGGCCCGGTAAAGACGGCGCAGCGCCGGTCTTTGTGGTGGTGGATTTCGGCATCATGGGTTCGCTGTCTGAATACGATCAGCGCTACCTCGCCGAGAATTTTCACGCCTTTCTCAATCGCGACTACCGGCGCGTGGCGGAATTGCACGTCGAGTCGGGCTGGGTGCCGCGCGACACCCGTGTGGATGATTTTGAGTTCGCCATTCGCACCGTGTGCGAACCCATTTTCGACCGGCCCGTGAGCGAGATTTCGGTGGGCCAACTGCTGCTCCGATTGTTCCAGACGGCGCAGCGCTTCCATATGGAAATCCTGCCCCAGCTCCTGTTGCTCCAGAAAACGCTGGTGAATATCGAAGGGATCGGGCGTCAGCTAGATCCGGATCTCGACCTCTGGCGCACCGCGCGACCGGCGCTGGAACACTGGATGAAAGATCGCGTGGGCTTTGGCAGCCTGCTGCGATCCGCTAAAGAAAACCTGCCAAGCTGGATCGACCGCCTGCCCGAGTTGCCCGGCCTCGCTTTTGATGTGCTGGATCGACTCAAACAAGGCCGCATTGAAGTGGCCACGCACGATCAAATGCTGTTTGAGATTCGCCACGAAATTCGTAACGTGCACCGCAGGCTGTCGCGTGCGGTGGTGGGGGCGGCTTTGTTGATGGCCGCCGTGGTGCTGTGTTCGGTGGCGCCCGAGGGTGCGAGCCGCTGGGGCAGCTTTCCGGTCAGCTCCTGGGTGACAGGCGGTCTTGGTCTGCTGGTGCTGCTGGGCGCTTTTGCCGGCCCGCGTCGCTAGCGCCAGCGCCTTACTTCGAGGCGCTCGTGCGCGCCTGTAGCAAGGCCATTCCCTTCAGCAGATTGAGCGCTTCGTAGATTTCGTAATCTGCTTTTGCCATCGCGGTTTTCTGCTCGCGGTTACCGCTTTCATCCGGCGCCGGCTCGGGCGCTTTCTCCTTGCCCTTGGTCGGATTGCTCAGATGCCGATCGAGTTCGGCTTCCTTGATGAACTGACCCTCATCTGCGCCAACATCGGCAACGCGAAGTTTGTCGATCACCACATCCGGCTTGATGCCTTCCGCCTGAATCGAGCGGCCGCTGGGCGTGAAGTAGCGGGCGGTGGTGATTTTAATGGCGGCCTTATTGCTCATCGGCAAGATGGTTTGCACCGAGCCCTTGCCGAAGGTGCGGCGGCCCATGATGAGCGCGCGGTGTTGGTCCTGCAGCGCGCCGGCGACGATTTCAGACGCCGAGGCCGAGCCTTCATTCACCAGCACGATCAGCGGCGCCCCGGCGATCAGGTCGGGCGCTTTGGCTTCGTACTCAAACTTGGTGTCGGGCGAGCGACCTTCGGCGTACACAATTTTGCCGGACTCCAGAAATGCATCGGAGACCGCAACCGCTGCCCCGACCACGCCGCCCGGGTTATTACGAAGATCGAGAATCATGCCCTTGATGGGGCCTTTCGCTTCCGTTTTGAGCTGCTCGATTTGCTTGACCAGATCCTCGCCCGTGCGGGATTGGAAGTTCGAGATGCGTAAATAACCGTAGCCCGGTTCCAACAGCCGACCGCGCACGCTGCGAATCTTGATGATGTCGCGGATGAGCGTCAGTTCCAGCGGTTTTTCTTCGCCGTCCCGGACAATCGTGACGCTGATGGGTTCGCCGGCTTTGCCGCGCATTCGCTTGATGGCGTCATCCAGAGAGATGCCGCGCACCGGGGTTTTGTCCAGTTTCACGATGGTGTCGCCGGCCTTGATGCCGGCCCGGCTGGCGGGTGTGTCGTCGATAGGCGAAATGACTTTCAGGAACCCGCCTTCGGTGCCCACTTCGATGCCCAAGCCTCCGAATTCGCCCGCAGTGCCTTCCTGCAACTCCTGATAAGCAGTCTCATCAAGGTAGGTGGAATGCGGATCCAGCCCGGAGACCAAACCCTTGATGGCGCCATCAAGCAGTTGCTTGTCGCTCAGTTCCTCCACGTAGTCGGTTTTGAGTTTGTGGAAGATTTCGACCAGCAGGCGGAGTTCTTCGAGCGGGATGGCCTCGGCCTTGGGGGGCGTGGCAGGTGCCGGGGGTTTTTTGTCCTCGCTGGTAGAAGCGGAATCGGCCGCAATGACGGGCAGACCGTAGAGGCTGCCGAACAGGACGAGGGCGATAAGGGAGCGAGCTTTGATTGGCACCATGGGGACCTGCAAGAGGCGCGAGAACCGCGTCAGTTCATTATGCCCGCCAGCGGCCATACCCGATAGGCGGCGCTCCGCGCGCGCACTGGCGCGAGCCATCCATTCTTTCAGCGGGCTTTTGGCCCATCCCTTACGCGACTGGTCATGCGGCGCCAACATTTCTGAGTGTATGATTCGACCACCCCGGCCCCGCCCGGTCCTTTTATCTCCTGACAGGAAGCGGTGTAACACCGCCAGCGCATGCCTCAACTAATCGAATTCGCTTCTCATCATTTCGGCTTGGTCGCCGCCTTCTTTGCCATTCTGGGCGCGCTCTTGGTCACCCTTCGGCAGGGCGCCGACGGGCTGTCACCCGGGCAGGTCGTGCAGATGCTCAACAAGGACAATGCCCTCGCCGTGGATATTCGTGAGGAGTCCTTGTTCAAGGCGGGCCGCATCATTAACGCGGTGCGCGTCAGCGCCGAGAATCTGGGCACCGACGGTGGGCCCCTGAAAAAACATCAGCAGCGCCCGCTGGTGCTGTACTGCGAGACGGGGGCGTCCTGCGCCAAGCCGCTCCAGACGCTCCGCCGCGCCGGATTTGCCAAGGTATATCGCCTGCAGGGCGGGCTAGTCGCCTGGCGCGGCGAGAATCTGCCCTTACAGTCCGATTGATCCCTACCACCCGCTTTCCATCACTTTCTTATTCCAGAGAGACCTACCCATGGCGACCAACGACACCCTTGAAGCAGCAGAACAGGCCCCGGTGGGCCAACTCGGTATCCAGAAACTCTATGTGAAGGATTTGTCCTTCGAAGCGCCCAACGCGCCGAAAATTTTCACCGAGCAGCTGAGCCCGTCGCTGGACGTGCAACTGGCCAACGCCGCTGTAACGCTGGCCGAGAACGTCCACGAGGTGGTGCTGACGGTCACTTGCACCGTTAAACAGGACGATCGCGTGGTCTATCTGGTTGAAGTGCAGCAGGCGGGTATCTTCAATATTTCTGGCTTCAATGAGCAGACTCTGCCGATGGTGCTGGGTACTGCCTGCCCCAACATTCTCTTTCCGTATGCCCGCGAGGTCGTGAGCGACATCGTGACCAAAGGCGGTTTCCCGCAGCTTCTGCTCTCACCGGTGAATTTCGACATCCTCTATCAGCAGGAAATGCAGCGTCGGCAGGCTGCCGAAGGCCAAGCCACGCACTAGGCTGGCTTCCTGCGATCACGCGATGCGCTCGTCACCAGTCCCGCCCGATGTTGTGGTGATTGGTGCCGGTGCCTGGGGCACCGCGCTGGCATGTGTGTTGGCGGACGCCGGGCGATCGGTCGCGCTGTGGGGACGCGACGTCGCGCAATGTGAGGACATACGTCAGACCCGCGAGAACCGGCGCTATTTGCCCGGGATCCGTCTCCCCGATTCCCTGACGGTCATCGACCATCTTCAGCAAGTGCCAGCCACCTGCACGCTGGGAGTGCTGGCGACCCCATGCCAGACCACGCGCGAGATTGTGGGGAGGCTGCAGGTCTCGGTCCCGCAGCTGGCGGCGGTGGTCTGTACCGCCAAGGGACTCGAACTGGGCTCCGAGCGTCTTGTCCATGAAGTGGTGGCCGAGGCCTATGGCGAACAGGTGAATGTGGCCATTCTCTCCGGCCCCACCTTTGCCCGCGAAGTCGCCGAAGGTAAGCCCGCCGCCGTCACCATTGCCGCTACCGACGAATCCTTCTCGCGCACAATTGTTGCGCGCTTCCATACCGCGCGCTTTCGCCCCTACCTCACCGACGACCTGCTGGGCGTGGCGCTGGGCGGGAGCGTCAAGAATGTGCTGGCGATTGCCGCCGGCATTGCCGATGGCCTCGGTTTGGGGGCCAACTCCCGTGCCGCACTGATTACCCGTGGCTTGGCCGAAT
>CANFVX010000188.1 GCA_947450495.1 Gammaproteobacteria bacterium | reverse complement strand
CCCGCACCGCCGGCGGGGCGTCCGGGTATTGGCGGTCAAAAAAATTCTCGACCAGCGCCTGACCGCTAGTCCCGGGGCGCATTAACTCGGGCGGAAAACCATAAAGTTCTCCGAAGCGACGATTGCAAAACACCAGCCGCTCGTCCGCATCAAACCGCGCAATGCCACCGTTGATGGCCTCAATGACCTCATTGAGCATGGCCCGCATCTGTTCAATTTCCAGCGCCTGCGCCTTGCGCTCGTGAATGTCCTGGGTAAAGCCGGCCATGCGCCGGGGGCGGCCGTCGATATGCCTTACGACCTCACCGCGCACATGGAACCAGCGCCATTCGCCGGCCTTGGTCTGCATGCGGTATTCCGTATCAAACGCGGCCTTGGCATCAAGATGGGCTTCGACCTGGCGGGCCACCGAATCGCGATCCTCGGGATGAATGGTCGCCTGCCATAGCGAGGCGCTGTCTTCGATTTCGTGCTCCTCATAGCCCAGCAAAGCCTTCCAGCGGGGCGACAGATAGTTGGTGTTGGCCTCTACATTCCAGTCCCACAGGCCATCGCTGGAAGCGCGGAGCGCGATCTCCAGCAACTCGGACCGCTGCTCCAACACTGATTGCGCATGCTTGACGGCCGTAATATCGGTCCACAGGCTCACCACCGAGCCGTCTGGCAGGGCGCAGTCGGTCAGCAGGAACCAACGCTCACCGCGCTGCCATTCAAGCGCTGGCTTGCCGGCGCGCAGATCGTGACGACGCGCCGCCACCGCCGCCGCAAGACTGAGGCCAGCGCGACTCTCCGGATATTGCTCGTAGAAAAAGCCGCTGATGTCGTTGATGGAAGTCCCGGGGCGGGATAGCGCCGGGGGTAACTGGGTGAAGGCGCGATACGCCTCATTGCAGAACACGATTTGGTCGAAGGCGTCAAAGATCGCGATGCCGGCATCGACGCTGTCGATCGTCATTTGAAGTAGTCGCTCAATGCCGGCCTGGGCCTGGGCCATCTGCGCCAGGCTGCGGGCCGAAGGCGCGCCGGGCGGTACCTCGGAGGACGGCCGGGCAACCAGCCTGCTCTGGCGCCCCATGTAAGTGCCGAGTATCAGCAAGATACCCGCGAGCAACAGACTCAGCCCGCCATACTCGCGACTGCTCGTCTCTGCCTCCATCAAACGACTTTTCGTTTCGCCAAGCTCGGTGCTCAAGGCGAGACGGTAACGGGCCTCCGCCTCCCGCAGGTCGCGTCGCCCTGCGGGCTCCTGCGCCAAGGTCTCGGAAGTGGCCAACCAGCGCTCGGCGGCAGTCGACAGCACTTCAGCCGCTTGCGCACGCGCCGCGCCCGGCAGGTCGCTCGCAGCCGTTTGAGCGTCGAGCGCCTCAAAGCGCCGCAGGCTTAAGGTCTGCTCGGGTCGCGAGACATCTGCACGTTCGAGGTTCAAGAGCAAATCGTTAGCCGCCAACAGGCTGTCGGTGAGGGCGGAAAATCGGCCGGCGTAGCGGTCGATCGCCTGCCAGTGATAGGCCGTGGCGCTCATACACGCCAGCAGCAGTAGCAGGAGGATCACGCTCAGCGGCCAGGCGAGCGCCTGCCACAGATGCGAGGGAGCCTTGAGCTCGTGGACATCGCGTGAGATTGGTTTGGTTGTCATTACCACGGATCGGGCGCCCCAATGTTCCAGCAGGACTTAGCGCCCGCCAGGCCAGAATCTGAACGCGCTTGTCTGACTAATGGCGCATGGAATGTATCAAGTTCAAAGCGTCAGCCTCGGCGCCGAATTGCGCGCGCGCAGCGTCTTCAAATTCAGTGCTCAAGGCGGCCATGAAGTCGAGCGACGCCTGACATTCCGCCAGATTCCCGGCCTTGACGGCGCGCTCCATGCGGGCCACCGGCGCGCAGGCGCCCACGTTCTTGCTAATGCCCTTGATGCTGGCAGCGACTTCGTCCAGACGACGCAATTCCGCTTGCGCCAGCGCCTTCGCAAATTCGCCACGCAACTGCTGGAGGCTCACAGCGAAGGTGGCAAACAGCGTTCCAAGTCCATCGTCGTCAAAATGCTCGCACAATTCGTCCAGTTTGATGGGGGACAGCGGCTGGTCACCGGCGCGGAAGCTGAGGGAAGTGCATTGTCCTTACTGCCGACATTGAGACTCTGCCGGCTGCCACTGAACGCTCATGGCGCGGGATTGCCCGCCCGGCGCGCCACGCCCAGAAGGTCCAGCAGATGATTGAGATGGAAGGGTTTGGTGAGGCAGGTTTCGGCACCGGCGGCGTGAATCGCGGCGAGGTTGTCCTCGCTGGGATAGCCGGTCATAGCCAGCAGCCGAATGTGCCGGGTGTGGGCGCTGGCCTTGATGTTTTTGCACACCTCAAAGCCGTTGAGCCGGGGCATCATGATGTCCAGCAAGATGACATCGGGCTTGAAGCTCTCGACCTGCCGGCCGGCCGCAAAGCCGTCGCTGGAGACATCTACCGCCACCCCGTGCGCCGCCAGACATTCTCGCAGAGGCTACGCGAAGCCGGCGTCGTCATCCACGATGAGGACGCGTAGGTCGGTGCGCCGGGCGGCGCTGGGGTCGAGCAACTTGATGCCGCGACCATGGGCAAAAAGCTCAAGGTCGCGTCGCAGAAAACGCCGATGTCCGCCGGCGGTAATCTGGGCGGCGATCAGGCCTTTGGCCGCCCACGCGCGGAGCGTGACCGGGGCGACCATCAGCAGATGGGCCGCCTCGACGGGCGTGAGATACAGCTTGTCTTCGCTTGGGCTGGTGTCCATTTCTGCCTAAACAAAATTAAGTTGCGAGGCAATTTACCCAGCCGCAACTTAGCGCACCAAGCGATTTAAGCGATCAATGGGATACAGGTAGCGCCGCTGCATCGAAATGGTGTTTTTGTCCTCAGGACATCGCCGATTCCGATACTCGGGCACCCGCTTCGTCCCGACTCAACAGCAGTTGTCGGGCGTGGAATGCGGCCACCGTCGGGCGATGCGCGATGCTCACCACGGTGGTCGCGGGCAAGCGGTCCTGAATGAGCTGATACAGATGCTGCTCGGTGGCGGTATCCAGCGCCGAGGTCGCTTCGTCCAGAAACAGCCAATCCGGCTTGTGGAGCAAGGCTCGCGCAAAGGCCAGCCGCTGCTGCTCGCCCGGCGACAGGCGCTGCGCCCAGTGTTCGTGTTCGTCCAGCCGGGCCGCGAGTCCCGGGAGCAAACAATCGTCCAGCGCCGCGCGCAGCGCTTCATCGCTGAAGCCGGTAGCGCCCGCGGGATAGGCCACTGCCTCCCGCAAACTCCCAATCGGCATGTAGGGCCGCTGAGGGAGAAACATCAGTCGCGCGCCCTGCGGCACCTGCACTTCGCCCTGCCCGAACGGCCAAATGCCGGACAAGGCCCGGAACAAGGTGCTCTTGCCTACACCCGAAGGGCCGGTGATGAGCGTGTTCTGGCCCGCGACCAGCGACAGATCCAGCTTGCCGAGCAGCGTGCGCCCATCGGGCAGCGCGATATCGACGTCTTTAAGCAACAGGCCAGACCCTCCTCCTTCGCGCACGCGGATCCCCTGCCCCGCGCTGGCTTCGCGGCGAGCGGCCTCGATGGCTTCGTGGAAACTGGTGAGTCGATCGAGGGTCGCGCGCCACTGGGCGAGTTCGCCATAGGCGGTCACGAACCAGCTCAGCGCCCCCTGCACCTGACCAAAGGCCGAGGCGGTTTGGAAGATGACGCCGAATTTGATGGTGTCGGCGAAATAACGCGGCGCGACCACCATGAACGGAAAGATGATCGCGATCTGGCGATAGCCGGTCACAAACCAGGTCAGGCGCTTGGAGTAGTTCATGAGGGAAGTGAAGTTCCGCCAGACGTCCAGAAAGCGGCGGCGCAGATTGCGCTCTTCGTCCGCCTCGCCGCGCCAGGCGGCAATGCTTTCGGCGTTCTCGCGCAGCCGCACCAAGTCAAACCGGAAGTTGGCCTCGTAGCGCTGCTGTTGATAATTCAGGCCAGACAGCGCGCGACCCACGGTATGCGTGAGGGTGGTGCCCACGATCGCGTAGACCAGCGCGACCCACATCATGTAGCCGGGAATGGTGATGCCACCGAACAGCGGAATGGTGAGCGGCCCGGACAAGGTCCAGAGAATGTGCGCGAAGGTGACCAGCGTCACCACCGAACTCAGCAGGTCCAGGCCCAGGGTGAGCGTGAGGCTGGCAAAATCTTTCAGGTCTTCCTGAATGCGCTGGTCGACGTTGTCGGTGCCGTAGCCTTTGAGTTCGAGCCGGTAGTGCACCCGGTCGCCCAGCCAGTCGCCGATGTAGCGCTCGGTCAACCAACGGCGCCAGCGGAGTTGGAGCATCAAGTTGAGGTAGCGGTTATAGCCGGCCACCGCGATGTAGACCGCGGCCAGCAGCGAAAACCACAGAATCAAAGCCCAGAAGTCGGCCGCCTCTTTCTCCTGCAAAGCGTTATAGAAACTGTTGTTCCAGCTGTTGAACTGCACGTCGAGGAACACCATGAACAAGGCCATGGCGACGATTGCGGCCAGGAGCAAGCGCGCCGACCAGCGTTCCTCCGACGACCAATAAGGTTTAGCCAGGGCCCAGGCTTTGCCCAGCAGGCTGTGACCGGAGATAGAAAGCGAGGCGGTTTCAGACATGGCAGATTCCTGAAATTAACGGGCGAGGCGAGGCGCATCATAGCTGACGACTTGCAGACCCGATGCCCGTGCGCGGGTTCCATTGGCAGACGGCCATCCTCACAGTTCGTAGACTGCCGCTCTCCCAGCGGGACTCACAAGGACACGCCATGGCAATGCTGTTTGATGAACGATTTTCCCTGCGCCACATCGATACCCCCCAGGCGCGTCTGGCGGTACGCACCGGTGGCGAAGGACCGCCGCTGCTGCTCTTGCACGGCTTTCCCCAAACCCACGCCATGTGGCATCGCCTGGCGCCCGCGCTGGCCGCGCATTTCTTTCTGGTGATGCCGGATTTGCGCGGTTACGGCGAGAGCGAAAAGGTGGCGCCGACGCCGGATCATCTCGCGCACTCCAAGCGCGCCATGGCCGCCGACATGGCGGCGCTGATGACCACACTCGGGTTCGAGCAGTTCATGGCCGTGGGCCACGACCGCGGCGGCCGCGTGACCCATCGGCTGTGCCTTGACCATCCCACCCGCGTCACCCGCGCCTGTGTGATGGACATCGTGCCCACCCATCACCTCTTCAAACACACCGACCAAACCTTCGCCACCGCCTACTACCACTGGTTTTTCCTGATCCAGCCCGACGGCCTGCCCGAGCGGATGATTGGGCCGGACCCCGCGTGGTATTTGCGGGAATGCATGCGCCGTTGGGCCGCACCCGGTGCAGTGTTTGATGAACGCGCCATGGCCGAGTACGTGCGCTGTTTCAGCGCGCCGGATGCCATCAACGGCGCCTGCGAGGACTATCGCGCCGGTGCCAGCATCGACCTTGAACACGATGCCGCCAGCCGGGACGCGCGGATTGAATGCCCGCTGCTCGTGCTATGGGGCGGCCGGGGGTTTTCGGAACAGCACTACGAGGTGCTGAACGTGTGGCGGGACTACGGTCGCGACGTGCGCGGTCAGACGATCGACTGCGGTCACTTCCTGCCAGAAGAAGACCCGCAGGCGGTGCTGACCGCGCTGCTACCGTTTCTGACGGCGCCCTCAGCCTGAGGCGGCGTCGATCTCGGCAAAGACTTCGCGCGCGGCGCGGAAGGCATCGACCGCTGCCGGCATGCCGCAGTAGACCGCGGCGTGGAGCAGCGCCTCGCGCAGTTCCTCGCGCGACAAGCCGTTGTTGAGCGCGCCGCGCAGATGCAGGCGCAGTTCATGCGGACGATTGAGCGCCACCAGCATCACCACCGTCATCAGGCTGCGGTCGCGCCGGGGCAGGCCTTCGCGTTGCCACACCGTGCCCCACGCGAACTCGGTCACGAGTTCCTGTAGGGGTTGCGAGAACTCGTCGGCATTCGCCATTGCTCGCGCCACATAGTCCTCGCCCAGCACTTCGCGCCGCAGCGCGAGGCCTTTGTCGAATTTTTCACTCGCCATCAATGTCTCCCTTGTCTGTAGATGAATTGGTTACGGGCGGCCACCAGGCCTGAAGGCGCGGCTGTCCCGGCAAACGAAAAGCGGCAATTGCGCGTTGCCCAACGGGGCTGGCCAACCAGGCGATGGCCTCGGCGGCCAGCGCCGCGTTGCGCGCGCCCGCGACCGGCGCGGCGTTCAGGGTGCGGAGCAACTCGGGCTCCGGCCACACCATGGCGGTCATGCCGCGCTGGCTGTTCACAAACGGATGCAGGCCCCACCAGGTGTAGTCGCCTCGCTGTTCTGCCAGCAGCACCGCCCCGAGGCCGACGGCCTGAGGGTCTTGGTGGCGGCAACCGCCCTCGTCGCCCCACAGGGTGCGCTGCACGTCCAACAAGCCTTCCAGATGATTTTCGAGCAAACAGTGCGCGCTGGCTTTCAAGCGCGCCATCGCGGCCGCGACGCTGGGGCTATCCGCGAGATGCGCCGGATCGTCGGCCGGGCCGAGCAGCGCGATGGGGTTGGCAAATACCGGCGTGGACGGCGCAAGCGTGTGGTCTGCTTCGAGCTTGCCCAGCGCCCGCACGCGCGCGTGGATGATGATGAGATCGGCCTCCTGCGCTCGGGCCGCGCGCACCACCTCCCGACCGTGCGTCGCGGTGACAACCAGTTGCACGCCTTTTTCGGCCAGAAATGGCGCCATCACGGTCTGCAGAAAGTCGGCCTGCCCGACGATGGGCACCACTGCCGCCCGCAGCACCACGGGCGCTGCCAACGGTTCGCGCCCCAGCAGACACAGCGCCAGCGCGAGCAGGAGCCGCCGGTGCCCGCTCATGGGTTCGACGCGGGGGCGCGCCGGCGCGCGGGCAAAGGGAGTAGCGCCGCCACCTGTTTAATTTCGAGCACGCGGCCCGAGCCGCGCGCATCGGTGCCGGCGGTCGCGCCCAGCGCCTGCTTGTAGGCTTGAGACGACAGCAGTTGCTTGAGCAAGGAGAACGGCTTGCGATGCATGGCCTCGCGCGGCAAGGAGAGACCGCGGCTGCAATTGTGAAGACCACCTTG
>CANFVX010000187.1 GCA_947450495.1 Gammaproteobacteria bacterium | reverse complement strand
GACTCGGTCTGCCGCGCAATGCGGCTCATCATGTCGACCGTTTCCACCGCAAACGCACCCACCGCGGTTTCGCCGGAGAGCATCACCGCATCGGCGCCACTGGCGACGGCGTTGGAGACGTCGGTGACCTCGGCGCGCGTGGGGCGGGCGGCGGAAATCATCGACTCCAGCATTTGCGTGGCCACAATCACGGGCTTGTCGTAAAGGCGGGCGGAGAGCACCAGTTGGGACTGCGCGAGCGGCACCTGCTCCGGCGGCAGTTCAACACCCAAATCGCCGCGCGCGACCATGATGCCGTCGGCCACTTGTAGAATCTCGATGCTGTTTTCCAGCGCTTCCGGCTTTTCAATTTTGGCGATGATGGCGGGACGCGCGTCCAAACCTGTCATCAAGGCCAGCAGGGATTCCACGTCTTCGCGCCGCCGTACGAAGGACAAGGCGAGGTAATCGACTTTTTGCGCCAGCGCGAACTGCGCATCCGCGATGTCTTTCTCGGTGAGCGAGGGCGCGGAAACATTCACGCCGGGTAGGTTGATTCCCTTGTGATTGCCAATCGGCCCACCCTGCACCACGCGGCAGCGAATTTCAGTGCCTTCGACCGCCAGCACGACCAATTCGGCCGCGCCGTCGTTGAGCAGAATGCGATCGCCGGCGTGGACGTCGGTGGCGATGCCGGCATACTGCGAGGGAATCAGGCTGGCGTTGCCCTCGACCTCGCGGGTGGTGACGGTGACCTCGGTATCGCGGATCAGCTGCAGGGGGTTTTCGGCAAAACGGCCGGTGCGAATCTTCGGCCCGCAGAGGTCGGCGAGGATCGCGGTATGGGTGCCCAGGGCCGCCGCCTGCTCCCGGATATTGGCGATTGCCTGCGCGTGATCGGCCAGCGCCCCGTGCGACATATTCACGCGGAACACGTCCACCCCGGCTTCGATTAGCGCGCGGACCTGCGCCGGATCGCGGGAACTCGGCCCCACCGTCGCCACAATCTTGGTGCGACGGTACTGGAGTAAATCGACGCTGGTCACAATCGACATGATGACTCTCCCGCAGAGTGGTACGGCAGCTTCACCTTACCTGATTTTCCCGCTCAGGATGACGCGCCGCGTGCGGGTTTTCCCCCCTTGAAGACCAGTGCAACGACCTCGCGGAAGTGCTCGACAAAACTCACCTTCACACCGCGCCGAACGTAGTCCGGCAGGTCGTCGTAATCGCGTTGATTGGCGGCCGGCAAAATCACCGCCGAATAGCCAATGCGTTTGGCGGCAATGAGTTTTTCGCGAATGCCTCCTACGGGTAGCACCCGCCCCGTCAAAGTGAGTTCACCAGTCATGGCCACGGGCCGCACCAGCGACTCATTGCGCGCGAGCGACAGCAAGGCGGTGGCCATGGTGACGCCGGCACTGGGGCCGTCTTTTGGCGTCGCCCCTTCCGGCACGTGCAGATGAACGTAGGTCTCGTCGAAAAATGCCGGGTCGCCCTGATAGATCCCAAGATTGGCGGCGATGTAGCTGTAGGCAATCTCGGCCGATTCCCGCATGACCTCGCCCAACTGGCCGGTCAGCCGAAAGCCACGCTGCTTGCTGTGCACGCGCGCCGCCTCCACCTCGAGCGTGGCACCGCCCATTGCCGTCCAGGCCAAGCCGGTCACCACGCCCACGCCGCGCTGCGGGTTCTCGTGCCGAAACACCGGCTGCCCGAGCAAGTCGATCAGACCCTGTGGATTAATGCGTTCCTGCGTGGACGGCGCTTCCAGCACTTTCAACGCGACTTTACGGGCCACTCGATTGAGCTGCTTTTCCAGGTTGCGGACGCCGGCTTCGCGCGCGTAGCCGTCGATCAGGGTGCGCAAAGTGGTATCCGAAAAAGTCAGCTGGCGCGCTTTGAGACCGGCGCGTTGCCGCACCCTGGGCACCAAATGCTTTTTGGCGATCGCCAGCTTTTCTTCCATCACATAACCCGCCAGCCGGATGACCTCCATGCGGTCGAGCAGCGGACGCGGAATGCTATCCAGCTGGTTCGCGGTGCAGACGAACAGCACGCGCGACAGGTCAAAGCGCACATCGAGGTAATGGTCGAGGAAGTTGGCGTTCTGCTCGGGGTCTAGCACCTCAAGCAAGGCCGACGCGGGATCGCCCTGATAGGCGCTGCCGATCTTGTCGATTTCGTCCAGCATGATGACCGGATTCGCGCTTTGGACCTCGCGCAAGGCCTGCATGAACTTGCCGGGCATCGCCCCGATGTAGGTGCGGCGATGCCCTTTGATTTCCGCCTCGTCACGCATGCCGCCCACGCTGAAGCGATAGAACTTGCGCCCCAGGGCGTCGGCGATCGAGCGACCGATTGAGGTCTTGCCCACGCCGGGCGGCCCCACGAGCAGCAGAATCGAACCCGCCACGCGGCCGGTGAGCGCGCCCACGCCTAAAAACTCGATGATGCGTTCCTTCACGTCGGCAAGGCCCTCGTGCTCGGCATCCAGCACCTCACGGGCGCGCGGAATATTCACGTCATCGGGGGTGAACTTGCCCCAGGGCAGGGAGGTCAGGGCATCGAGATAGTTGCGGGTGCCGGCGTATTCGGGCGAGCCCGTTTCCAACAAGGAAAATTTGCGGCATTCGTCGTCAATGCGGGACTGCACATCGGCGGGCACCGTGCAGCCTTCGAGGCGCTCGTGGAAACGCTCCAGCTCTATCGCCTTGTCGTCCTTGGAAAGGCCGAGCTGCTGCTGAATTTCCTTCAGCTGCTCACGCAGAAAAAACTGCCGCTGGTTTTCGCTGACGCGCTCCTCAACCTTCTGTCGGATCTGGCTTTGCAGGCCAGCCACCTCCACTTCGCGTTGAATCAGCAGCATGACTTTTTCCATGCGCCGGAGCAGCGGCACGGTTTCCAGCACCTCTTGTAGCTCTTCGCTGGAGGCGCTGGTGAGCGCGGCAGCGAAGTCGGCCAACGGGGAAGCGTCGTCCGGGCTAAAGCGTTCGAGATAGGCTTTAACGTTCTCGCGATAGAAGGGATTAAGCGGCAGCAGTTCCTTGATTTTGGCAATCACCGCGAGGCCGTAGGCGCGCAGCTCCTGGGTGTTTTCGGGCGGCGGCTCCGGGTAATCCACCTGCGCGAGGAAGGGTGCCTTGTCGGAAGCCCAATCGAGAATCCGGAAGCGTTGCAGGCCCTCCGCCACAAACTGGATATGGCCATCGCTGCGCATCGGCTGATGCATGCGCACGACCGTGCCAATGCGGCGGAAGTTCTCCGGCGACGGCAGTTCGTGCATGTCGCCCGTGGCATGCACCAGACCGACGAGACGCTGCGGCGTATTGCCAACCCGTTCGACGGTTTCGCGCCAGGGTTCCTCGGGCAGCACGATGGGCATGGTTTGCGCAGGGAAAAACGGCCGGGATGGCAAGGGAATCAACAGGAGTTTGCCGGGCAGGGTGTCGCGCACTCGCGCCGGCACCTGAAGGGTGGCGCCGCCGGCGTGCTGGCTGTCCACCGTTAAATCATTCGACATCGAGAAGATCCTCTGAACTGATGCGCTACGCGCTTGCCCTCAGAGGTGCGGGCCAGATGCCCGGTTTTCAAGCCCGCGCGCCAGCTTCTGCGCTGACCGCGTCCATCGCGGCCAGCAAGGCTTCCGCATTGTCATAACGATCTGCCGGCTGCTTGGCGAGCAGACGGTCGATCAGCGGCTGGTATTGCGCCACGCCAGCGGGCAACAAGGGAATGGGCGCGTGCAGATGCTGATGAATCATGGCGTGAGAATTATCGGCCCGGAACGGCTTACGCCGGGTCAGCATTTCGAACAGGATGATGCCGGCGCTGTAGAAATCAGTTCGATGGTCAACTTCCGCGCCGCTCGCCTGCTCCGGGCTCACGTAGTTCGGGGTGCCCAAGGCGTTATCCACCCGCGTTAGCTCGGAGTGTTCCTCCAGCCGGCGCGAGATGCCGAAATCAGCCAGCGCGAGTCGATGCTCGCTGGCAAACAGGATGTTGCCCGGCTTGAGGTCGCGATGAACGATGCCACGCGCGTGAATCGCGGACAGGCCCTGCGCAATCTGACGGAAATAGCCGATCGCTTCTTCCGGCGTTAAACCCGCGACAATGCGCTGCTTGAGATCCCCTTCAGGCAGGAACTCCATCGCGATGTAGCCGTAGTGCTCGGTAAAACCATGCGCGATAAACCGCACGACCTGCGGGCTGTCGATCGCGGAAATGAGCTCTGCCTCACGAATGAAGCGTTGCAGGAGATGCGGCTCCACCACGTTCGCGAGATCGACAATCTTCAGCACCAGAGGCTGGCCACCGCCGGCCGGTTCGGCGAGATAAAGACGGGAGTGGGCGCCCTGCCCAATCAGACGCTGAAAGCGGTAACCGATGCGATCACCTTGAGGCGTCGCCCCGAGAGACGCCACGCTGCGCATGATGCGCGCGTCGTCCTTCAGCGGCGTCCACTTCGGCAGCGGACGAACCCCGCGCAACCTCGCCAAACTCTCAGTCAGGCGTTCGGTGTCGAGGTCGCGTTTGAGCAGGATGTCGCTGGCGCCTTCCCTGATCGCGCGGCTCCCAAGGTAGACGTCGGCTTCTTCCGCCAGAAGGATGGCCGGCGGAAAACCCCTCGCATCCGCGTAACGCCGGATCCAGTCGAGGCCACTCGCGATGCCGCCGAGATTCTGCGCGATGAGCAAAACGTCATACAGGGCCCAGTTGAAGCTCGGTGGCGGCGCACCGCGTTGCTCAGGGTCGTACTCCGTCACCTCCACATTGGACGCTACGCCGGCCAGCGCCCGGCGTGTTCTGGCCAGCCCCTCGCGGGAATCGTCGATGATGATCGCTTTCATGGGCGGGAAGTTCCGGGATGCTGAAACGCGGCCAGGCCACTGCAGTGAACACGAGCGCGCCAGAAAAAAGAAGGGCTGCACAAGGCAGCCCTAAATACGCTGGAGACAGGTTGCCCTGTCTTACTCACCCACGGAGTTCGGTACGGATGCAGTGCGCGCGAGCAGGGCGCGACCTTTACGGGTGACAAAGCCTTCCGAGCTGACGTAGCCCTCGGCGATGGCGGTCTGCAGGACCTGCTTGGAACGTTCGCGCGGCACATACACCACCCCGTCGCCGTAGCGACGGTTGATGAGTTGCGCGATTGCGCTTTCGGTCGAGGTCACTGCATTCCCCTGCATCACTGGCCTGAATCACAAGAAGTTCAGACAACTTAGCGCCTTAGGGTAGTCACCTAACAAATGATGTCAAGATAAAATTATAAGCAACTGATTATCTTGATAAGTGAGGGCTGGCCAGATATTCGTGAGTGGCCATTTCGGAAAGTCGGCTGACCGTCCGCTTGAACGACGCGGCAAGTCGGGTGCCGCGATAAAGGCCGGCCGGCTCGGCATTGGCGGAAAGCAATAACTTCACCCGGCGGTCGTAGAGCTCATCAAGGAGATTCACGAAACGTCGGGCGGCGTCGTTGTCGTCTTCGCCCATCACCGGCACGCCGCTCAGGAGCACCGTGTGAAAGCAGCGGCCGATTTCGATGTAGTCCAGCGTGCTGCGCGGTCCCCCGCAGAGGGCCTCGAAGTCAAACCAGACCACGCCATCGGTTTGCGCCCGGACGGCAAGCGCGCGCCCTTCGACTTCCAGCGTCCCCGCGGTGCAGACAGCGCCCTGCGTGAGCGCGCCAAAACGTTCCAGCAGCGCCTGCGCGCTGGCGTCATCCACCGGCACGTAATAGGTGGCGGCCTGCGTCAGCGCGCGCAGGCGGTAGTCCGTGTCGCCCACCAGCTCCACCACCTCCAGACGTTCCTTCAGCAGGGCAATGGCCGGCAGAAAGCGCTCGCGTTGCAGCCCCCCTCGATAGAGGTTGTCCGGCACCTCATTGGAGGTGGTGACCAACACCACGCCGAGATCCAGCAAGCCGCGGAGCAAGCGCCCCAGCAGCATGGCGTCGGTGATATCGGTGACGTGGAACTCGTCCAGACACAGGACCTTCAAGCCCACCGCCCAGCGCCGGGCCACCACCAACAAGGGGTCTTCCACGCCAGCCAGCGTTTTGAGCTCGGCGTGCACCGCGCGCATGAACGAATGGAAATGCAGACGCCGCCGCGACGACGGCGGCAGCGACTCGCAAAACAGGTCGACCAGCATCGTCTTGCCGCGCCCGACCGAGCCCCAGAGGTAGAGCCCCGGCACAGGTGTTGGCGTGCTCGCTTCACGCCACCGCGACCACCAGCGCTTGTTCGCGCCGGGCTGCTGCAAACCTTCATAAATTCGCTGCAGATGGGCCACTGCGCTGGCTTGGGCGGGGTCGGCACGAAGTCCGTCTCTTGCCAGCCGCTGCTGGTAGAGCACGAGAGGTGAGCCAGCACTCATTGGCGTCCTCCACGCAAGGGGGAGCATTGGGCGCGCGGAGTTGGGTAGAAGCGGAAAATAGGGCCGTTCAAGGTCAGAACTTCGTCTATGTCGGTCGCGGTCGAGAAGCTAAACGCGGCGTTGATTGGCGGTCAGCGTATGCTGTCGGCCACTTCAACCCGCGCGGGATACCGGGCAGTTTACGAATTCAATGCAGATGTCGCGACCTCGCCGCTCGATTCGACGCAAGCTGCTGAGCTTGCTGATGCTCATCGGGCTGGTACCCCTACTCACACTGGCCTGGCTCGACATCCAGACGCTGGGCGCCCTCGGCGCCTCGCTGGCCGAAGAACTGGCGGTGTCGCTGACCGAGCAGGCGCGCGCCAATCTGGTCCAGCAGGCAAATGCCAACGCCGCGCGCGCCAGCCGGGAAATAGAACTGATGGACTACAGTCTGGGGCTGCAGGCGCAGGCGGCGATCGGTCCGGCGGGTGCCCCTCAGAGCCAGACCGCGATCCGTCAGCGACTGGCGGATTTCCTCACCCATCGCCAGCTCCCGCAGGCCAGCCACATCGTCCTCAGCAGCCTGATTTTCCCTGACGGCACGCACACCACCTTCCCGGCGCGGGCCAAGCTCGACCCCGGGATCGCGAACACGGCGGCGGACTGGGTCCGCGCCAGACCCGCGAAAAATCTCACGCATTGGCTGGTGCCTGCCGCCGCGGAGCCCGGCGTGCTGGTGGGTGTGCGGCGGCTAG
>CANFVX010000186.1 GCA_947450495.1 Gammaproteobacteria bacterium | reverse complement strand
TAGATGTCGACCAGCGAGAACTGATCCCCACACAGCCACTCGCCCTGCCCCATCAACTGCTTGATCGCAGCAAGGCCTTTTTCGACCGTCGGCCGCACTTCTTCCACCGCGGCTTCAGACTTGGGGCCGCCAAAGAACACGTGACCGAAATGACGTCGGCCCGGCAACTCGATGTAGAGCTCCAGCACGCGCATCAATTCGCGCGCCTTGGCCCGCTCGAAGGCTGTCTGCGGCAAATGGCCCGGCTGCTGGTCTTCCAGATAGTCGAGGATGACGCCGGTCTCCGAAATGAAGCCTTCGGCGACTTCGATGCACGGCACTTTGCCCATCGGGCTCTTGGCCTTGTACGCGCCCTCCTGACTGGGTCTGGCGGCGATGTCTTCAAACGCGAGCCCCTTTTCGAGCAGCGCGAGTTTGACCATGTTGAAGTAGTTACTGACCGGAAAACCGTAAAGCTTGATCATGAGTTGTTCCTCCCCTTTAACGAATCAATTTCAGGACTTGTGGTGCCGCGCCTGCCATCGCTCCACGGCCGCCATCAAGGCCGGCAGCATGATGAGCGCGCTCAAAAGCGCGTAGGCCAAAGACAGAGAAATGAGAACCCCCATCCCGGCCATGCCCGGATGCCTGGAGACTGCGAGCGTGCCGAACGAGGCCACCGCCGTCATGCCGCTAAACAACACCGCGCGCGGCGTACTGCTTTCCAGCAGTGGATTGACGCCCTCGGTGTGCTTGCGGCGCACGACCAGGTAAGCGCCGTAGGCGTTGTTCAAGCCAATCAACAAAGGCAAGGCGATGATATTGGCAAAATTGAGCGGGAAATGGCTCAACACCGAGGTGGCCAGCGTGAGCAGCATGGCCAGCACCAGGGGCGCGGCCACCAGCAACGCATCCACCCAGCCGTGCAGCACCAGCGCGTGAAGCAGGATGGTGAGAATGAGCGCACCCAGCGAGGCCTTGAAGCAGGCATCCACCACCACATCGCTGCCGATCACCAACTCCACCGGCGCGCCAGTGGCGCCTCGGTCCGCGCCCTGCACTTCCCGCACAAACTGGCGCATGGCGGCGTTGTCATTCAGGTTATGGCGCGGATAGACCTCGATACGCGCGCGCCCATCGGGGGCGAGATAGCGCGCTTTCAGGTCGTCGGGCAGATCGGCCAAGGTGGCCGCACTGGCGTCGAGCAATTTGCGCAAGCGCTGCAAGGTCTGGGGCAAATCGCCCAGTAACTGAGCGCGCAAAGCGGGCATCCGCGCTTCTATTTGCGCCGGACCGGCATTCAGCTTCTCGAGCGCGGCGCTGAGGCGACTCGCCGCCGCCTGTGCTTTTTCATCACTCAAACTCGACTGCCGCTCGACGAGTGTGCGCATGAACGCCTGCAGCGCGGCCGCTTCTGCCGGCGCCGCCGGCGCCGCCGCCGGCACCACGTCAATCACGCCCGTCATCGCAGTGCGCATGCCGTCGATGATGTCGAGCTTTTCGGTCTGACCTTCGGGCACGAAGCTGTTCAGCGTGATGACTTTATCCACGCTCGGCAGCGTGGCGATTTTAGCCGCGCTCGCGTCGGCCGCCGCCAGCGAGGCACTCAGGATTTCAATCGTGTACGGCGTGCTGATGGGATCGTTCGCCAGCGCCAGAAAGGCCTGTACCGAAGGACTATTGCGGTCCTTCAAATTGGCGGGGTTGGGATCGAACACCACGTGCGGCATCAAGGCCGCACTCACCAGCGCGAGCAGGCCCGAGCCCACCAGCACCGTGGTGCCGTGCCGCCCCAGCAGCGCCGCCAGCCGACTCGGGCGGGCGTCATCCCGCCGCAGGCGAAAGCGCGGCACGCCCACCAGCGACAGCAGCGCCGGCAGCAGCGTGATATTGGCGACCAGCGCCACCGCCATACTGAAGCTCGAAATCACGCCCAACTGGGCAAGCCCGCGATAGCTGGTGGGCACAAAGGCCGCGAAACTGATCGCAGCCCCCACCGCCGCCAGCACCAGCGCCCCGCCGGCCCCATCGGCCGCAGCGCCCAAGGCCTCGGCGCCACGCTTGCCATGGCCGCACTCTTCCAGATAGCGCATGGCGAACTGAATGCCGAAATCCACCCCCATCCCGATAAACAGCACCGCAAAACAGACCGAGATGATGTTGAGACTGCCGACCAGCCAGGTCGCGAGCGCCGCGGTCCACACCAGGCCGCAGCCCAGCGTGACCAACACTGCGACCACCAATACCGGCGAGCGCAGCCCCCAGATCAGCACCAGCGCCACGGCGCCAAACGACAACAGGGTGGTCAAGCCCGCGTCGTCGGCCACCGTCACCAGTTCTTCGCTGTTCATCGGCACCGGGCCGGTCACATGAAACGACACCTCGGGCCAGTCTTTGGCCATTTGGCCCAACAGCACGTGCAGCGCGTCGACCGCGTCTTGCTCAGGTTGAAAAGAGGTTTCGGCGCGGGTGGGGTCGATCAGCACGAAGGCGCGTTGCAGACCGCCGCGGTCGGGAAAGAGTTCATCCTGCCAATGCACCGCCCGCCCGCCAGGGGATTCCAGGGTCATCGCCAGACGGTCGAACATCCGCCGCAACAACTGCTGCTGGCCGGCGTCGAGCGGCTGCGCCAGCGCGGTGCTCATGGTCTGGAAGAGCCCGCTCAGGCTTTGATCGTGGGCCAGCGTGCCGAGCAGCGGCGCGGCTTGTGCCAGTCGTTCATCGATCGTCCAGAGTTCATCGGGCGAGAGATAGAGCAGACCGTGGGTGGCGAAGTACTCGCCGCCGCCAGGCTGCGAGATGGAGTGGGTAATATCCGGGCGTTTGCGCAAGGTGGCGACCAGCGCGTCGGCCGCGTCTTCGGCGAGTCCGGCGTGCGTGGATTCGGCATACACCACCACGTCGCCCGGCAAATGCGGGAAGGCCTTGGCCAGTGCGAGATTGGCCTGCCGATGCGGCAGGCGCACGTCGATCATGTTGCTGGTATCGGTATCGATACTAATGTTGTTCGCCGTGTAGTACAGCGCGTAGGCCGTCAACAGCACACCGCCCAACAGCACGAGCCAGACCTGACGGACCGACCAGTTCACCGTGGCGTGAACCAATTTTCGCGGGAGATTTTTTAGCGTAGGTGACATGGGTTTCCGCTAGAAGCGCAGCACAGGGAGCGCTGGACGCAGCGCATTCTGGCGGAAGCCGGGCCGGGACGCGACCCGGGCCTCAATCGCTACAGCACGCGGTCGGCCTGCATCGCCGCCAACGCGGCTTCCGAATAGCCCAGCGCGCGCGCGATTTCCGCCCCGTGCTCACCAACGTCCGGCACATGGCCGCCCGGCTTGCCCGGCTCGTGTCGATACATCACCGGCACGCCCAGCATCGGCATCCCGGCTTCGTCTTCTACCAGCATGCCGCGCGCGGCCGTGGCGGGGTCGTACAAGCCTTCGTAGAGCGTCCGCAGAGGCGCGTAGCAGACGTCGATATCCGCCAGCCAGTCCAGCCAGTGGGCCAGCGTCTCTTGCGCGAAAAACGACTCGAGGAACTCCCGCACCGGCTGCTGCGCCGGCCCCGGCACTTCGTGGGTGAGTGGCAGAAGATCGGGGCGTCCGGCCTTGTTGAGCAGGTTGGCGCAGAAATGATGTTCCATGCCGCCCAACACCAGATGCTTGGCGTCGGCCGTGGCGTAGATGTTGTAGAACGCCGCGCCGCCCCAGTTACGCTCCATGGGCACATCGTGACCGCGCTGTTCCACAAACGCCGGGCCCGCGTAGTTGCTGGTCCAGGCCAGCACCGAGTCGTGCAGGGCAATGTCAACGTAATCGCCCTGCCCGGTCTGCCGCTGGCGGAACAAGGCCATCATCACGCCGGAAAAGGCGATGAGCGAACCCGCCATATCGGCCGCCGGCATGCCGGGGCTGGCCGGCTTGCCGTCGCGCCCGCGATGGAAGTCGAGGGTACCGGCCATCGCTTCAATAGCGATGTCGTGGGCGGGCTTGTCGCGATATACGCCGGTCTGGCCGAAGGCCGAAATCGAGCAATAGACAATCTGCGGGGCGTGCGCGCGCACCGTGTCGTAGTCCAGCCCCAGACGTTTCATCACGCCGGGCCGAAACCCTTCCACCAGCACGTCGGCGTCGGCCAACAGTTTGAACAGAAACTCAACGCCGCGCGGGTCTTTGAGGTTCAATTGCACGCTGCGCTTGCCGCGATGGGTGTTGCGGAACCACACGCTGTGGCCGCCTTGGCTCAAACCTAATTGGCGCGCGGGCTCACCACCGGGAGGCTCGATGCGGATCACGTCCGCGCCGTGGTCGGCCATCATCATCGTGAAATGAGGCCCCGGCAAAAACATGGAAAGGTCTACGACTTTAACGCCCGCAAGCTTCATGCGGCTGTACTCCAGAACAAAACGAGGTTGGGATCAGGACAGCGCCCAGGTGCTCCATACCGGGGTGAGGTCTTCGGGGAACGGGCCGGGTTGGCCCAGTCGGGCATGGTCCTGGGGACCGCCGTGATAATCGGAACCGGCCGAGGCGCTCATGTCGTAGCGCCGGCAGAGTTCGGCTAACTGCCGCGTAGTGGCCGGCGTTTGCATGCCGCAGGCGACTTCCAGTCCGCTGCCGCCGGCATCTTTGAAGCATTCAATCAGTTCGCGCAGTTTTGAATGCGTGAACTGATATTTGGCCGGATGCGCGAGCACCGCAGTCCCGCCGTCTTCCACGATCCAGCGCACCGCGTCTTCCACCGGCGCCCAGGTGAGCGCGCTATTGCTCATGGCGGTGTCGCCAAGCCAGCGGCGGAAGGCATCGTCAACGGTGCGCGCTTTCCCGGTCTCCACCAGAAATCGCGCGAAGTGCGGCCGGCCCAGCACGCCCTGACCCGCGATGCGTTTGGCGCCCTCATAAGCGTCTTCAATACCGCGCTTGCGCAGGCGCTCGCCGATTGTCTGGCCCCGTTCATCGCGCCGCTGACGCAGTTCGGCCACTCCGCTTGCCAGCCCACCGTCCGGGCGATTGCCAAGATTAAGGCCCAGCACGTGCACCACGCGGCCGCGCCATTGGGCCGAGAGTTCGATGCCGGGCAGCACCCGCATCGCGCTGCCGCTCACGCTTAGATTGGCGGTGGGCAGGGTGTCGTGGTCGGTAACGCAGAACAGGTCCACGCCGCACTTCGCCGCGCGGTCGCAGAGTTCCTGAATCGGCAGCCAGCCATCGGAAGCCGTGCTGTGGGCGTGGAGATCGACCTTCACCGGCTAACACAGCCCCGACGCAGAGCCCGCCTCAATGCAACAGCACCCACGCCGCAAGTGCCAGAGACACCGCCGCCATGAAGTACCACACGCCCCAGGTTTTTTGTCGGGTAGTGCCGGACGCGGCGGCTTCGACCGAAGTCGCGGCCGCTTCACCCGCAGTTTCCGTTGCCGGCTCCGCGATCAGCGGCTCGAAGCGGGCGAAGAAATCTCCCGCCAGTTTTTGCGCGGTGCGATCGATAATCGCCCCGCCCAACTGTCCGAGTTTGCCGCCGACATCGGCTTTCACCTCGTAATTGAGCAAAGTGCCGGTGCCGTCTTCTTCCAGCACCACGTTGGCGCGGACCTTGGCATGCCCCGCCGGCCCCGCCTTGCCCTCGCCGACCAGCGTGTAACTGACCGGCGGGTTGAGATCCTGCACCTGCATATTGCCTTTGAAGCGTGCCGACAGCGGCCCGACCTTGGCCGCGACGGTGGCTTCAAAATGGCCGGGCTCGCTTTCGGTCAAGCCCTCGCAGCCCGGAATGGCCTGCTGGAGCAAGGCCGGATCGTTAAGCGCCGCGAACACCCGCGCGCGCGGCGCGTTGATGCGGATTTGTTGTTTCAGTTCCAAGCCTTGGCTCCAGTCAGCGGGCGCAGCGTTTAAGCCTGCGCCGCCTTGATTTTTGCCCACAGCGACGACGGGCGCAGGGGCAGTTCGGTAATTTCCACGCCAAACGGCGCCAGTGCATCGCAAATCGCGTTGCTCAGCGCGCCCGGGACCGAACTCGGCCGGCCTTCGCCGATGCCGCGCGTGCCAAGAGGCGTATGCACACAAGGCGTAGAGGCGTAGGTCAGTTCGATATCGGGCACGTCGGCGGCGGTCGCGAGTTTGTAGTTCTCGAAGTCGGCCGTCATCTGCTGGCCTTGTTCGTTGTAGATGAATTCCTCGTAAACCGCGTTCGACAAGCCTTGTACGATGGCGCCGTGCATCTGGCCGTCGACGATGTTCTGGTTGATGACGTTACCGACATCTTCCGAGGTCACCCAGCGCTTGATTTTGAATTCGCCGGTGTTGATGTCCACTTCCACGATGCAGAAATCACCGTTGAAGCAAATCATCGGTTTGGCGGCTTCGAAGAACGCCGTGGCTTCCAGCCCGCCCACTTCGCCTTCCGGCAGATTGACCGGGAACATGATGATGCGCTCGACGATCTCGCGGAAAGTTTTCTTCTTCGACGGATCGCGCAGATAAATCACCTCGCCGTTGATGAAGGCGAACTCCTCAACGGTGGCTCGGATATCCAAATCGTGCGAGAGCACGTGGGTGATTTTTTCTTTCAGATCCGCGCAGGCTTTATGCACCGCGCTCACAAAATAAGACCCGGCTCTGGCGCCAATCGTGCCCGCGCCAAACGGCGTCGCACCGGTGTCGCCGGTGGTCACGATGGAGTCTTTGGGGTCGATGCCAAACGTCGAGGCCACCACCTGCGCCACGGTGGTTTCGTGGCCCTGCCCACCGGGAGCGTCACCGCCGTAGACCATCACCTTGCCGCGCGGATCAACGCGCACCGTTGCCGCACCGTAGCCCGGCTGGTTTTCCATCGGCACCAGCAACTCGGAGGCCACGCCCGAGAGTTCCGCCCCGCAGGCAAAACCAATCCCGATGTAGCGCCCCTGTTCGCGCAGCGCCGCCTGCTCGCGGCGGAAGGCCGGCAGGTCGATGTTGGTGAGGAGGTTGTCCCAAACTTTGAGGAAGTCGCCGCTGTCGTAGTACTCGCCGGTGACGGTGGTGTACGGCAGCTTGGGGATCATGTTCTTGCGGCGGACATCCGAAGGCTCGAGCCCACAGCGTCGCGCCACCATGTCAACGCTGCGCTCCACCGCAAAGCGCG
>CANFVX010000185.1 GCA_947450495.1 Gammaproteobacteria bacterium | reverse complement strand
CGACTTTCAATCCCAAACGTCTTCGCCACTGCTGCGAGGCCTGATCGATACGCTGCAAAGCGCCGCGGTCTGCATCGGGCCCGGCGTTGCGGCCGGCGCGCTGGGCGGCCAGCGCTTGCAGACGCGGACGAAGGTCATCGTTCCGGCGTGAGTCACCGCGCAGCGGATCGCGGGCCTCCAGCACCGCCGCCAAGTCACAGGCCAGCCCGCGCAGCGCGGCCGGTGCGCGCCGCAAGGCATTCGCCAAACGCGGATGCAGCCCCAGTTCCAATAAGGCGCGACCATGAGCGGTCGCCGCGTTGTCGGCGTCCAGCGCACCTAGCTGACGGAGCAGATCCTGTGCCTGCCCCAGCGCGCCGCTGGGCGGCGGATCCGGGAAGCGCAGCTGGCTCGCGCCCCAAGCCGCAATTTCCAGGGCAAAACCCGCTAATTCCACCTGTTGGAGTTCGGGCCTGGTGGCCGCGTCGAGACGCTGACTTTCCGGCCACAGGCGGTAACAACGGCCGGGCGCCACACGGCCCGCGCGGCCCGCCCGCTGGGTGGCAGAGGATTGGGCGATCAGCACCGTTTCCAGCCGACTCATGCCGCTGGCGGGGTCGAAGCGCGGCTCGCGCGCGAGGCCGGTATCGACCACCGCCCGCACGCCGGGCAGGGTCACGCTGGATTCCGCCACGTTGGTGGCCAACACCACCCGCCGCGTGGTACCGGGCGCCAGCACGCGCGCCTGATCCTCAATGCGCATCTCGCCGTGGAGTGCGCAGAGTTCGACCGGTAGCCCGGCAAGCAAACGCAGCGCGCGATCAATCTCGCCTTTGCCGGCGAGGAAACACAGCACGTCGCCAGTCGTTTCTGTGAGCGCGAGTTCGACCGCGCGACGCAGCTGCGACTCGGGCGTTTCCCGCGGACGCAGCGGCACATGGGCCACCTCCACGGGATAACTGCGGCCGGCGGAAGTGACGCGAGGGGCATCCAGAAACTGCGCGAGGCGCGCGCCGTCCAGCGTGGCCGACATGACCAGCAGTCGCAGATCGGGACGCACCCCGGCCTGCACATCGAGACACAGAGCGAGGCCTAAATCGCTCGCCAGGTTGCGTTCGTGGAATTCGTCGAAGAGCACCGCGGACACGCCTTCGAGCAGCGGGTCGTCCTGCAGCAGGCGAGTCAAAATGCCTTCGGTGACGATTTCGATGCGCGTCTGCGCCGAAACCTTGCGCTCGAATCGAATGCGGTAGCCCACCGTTGCGCCGACGGGTTCGTTCAACTGACCGGCCATGTAGGTCGCCGCGGCGCGGGCGGCGACCCGGCGGGGTTCGAGCATCAGGATCCGGCCGCTGCACCAGGATTCGGCTAGCAGGGCGAGCGGCACCTGCGTGGTCTTGCCAGCACCGGGCGGCGCTTCCAGCACCAAACGCGGATGTTCGGCCAGGCTAGCGCGCAGCGCAGGGAGAATCTCGGCGATTGGGTAGTCGGCGGGGCTTTGCATGGGACGGGGAAAAGACCAGTACGCGATAGACGAGGCCGCATGATAGCGGGCCGCAACCCCGGGGGAACGATTAGCGCAGGGCGGCGGCGGGCCGGCGCTTCGACAGGCGGATCGGCGAACGGCATACCCAACTAAAAGCCTGACGCCACTCAAAACCGAAAGCCCGTGCTGGCCTGTCGAAGCCTGCTCGGATCGGCACAGCATCAACTACCGCACCTTCGCTCCCGCCCTTCGACAAGCTCAGGGCGAACGGTGGTGCCAAGCCCGAGAGTTTGGGGTCAGAGTAAAAATTCAAAGAGACAGTCGGGATCAGCCTGAGACCCAATAATTTTTACTCTGACCCCAAATGCCAACTACCGCACCTTCGCTTCCGCCCTTCGACTAGCTCAGGGCGAACGGTGGTACCAAGCCCGAGAGTTTGGGGTCAGAGTAAAAACTCGCTCAACCTGCCACCTTCAACATTTTGAATACCACGCCGCGCACTTCGACACGCTCAGTGCGAACGGCAGTTTGCGCTGACAAACCCAAATCCCGTTCGAGCTTGTCGAAGCCTGAACGGGCAGGCACGGCCTGAACGACCGTGCCCTCACACACGCTGACTTAAGCCGCGCGCTCCGCCTGCTCAAGCAAACGCTGATTCACCGCACAGAGGATGGCGCGCAGGGAGGCATCCACGATGTCGCTGCTGCGGCCCACGCCGCAGAAGCGTTGGCTTTCCAGACTCAGCTGCACGTAGGCCACCGCGTCGGCGCCGGCGCCGGCCGCGCGGCTGAGGCTGTGCTCGTTGTATTCCATCAAGGTGATGCGATGGCCGCTGTGTTGTTCCAACGCCGCAACAAAAGCCCCAACCACACCCGAAGCCCGTCCGTGCAACACGGTGGTCGCGCCGCCATCCCGCAGGGTCGCCTGCAGGCGGTCTTCATCGTTTTCACGGGTGACCTGATAGCCCACCAGTTCGTAGGGCGCGGGCTTACCAAGGTAGTGGGACTCAAACAGACCGACGATGGTGTCGGCCTCGACTTCGGTTTCGCTGCGCTCGGCTTCGCGCTGCACGACGGGGCTGAAATCAATCTGCAGCCAGCGCGGGAGCTGGTAGCCGGCTTCGTTCTCCAGCACCCAGGCCACGCCGCCCTTGCCGGACTGGCTGTTGATGCGGATGACTTCCTGATAGGTGCGGCCGAGGTCGGTAGGGTCGATCGGCAAATAGGCCACCGCCCAGGTGTCTTCCGGCTTGCGCTTGGCGAGGCATTTGCGGATCGCGTCCTGATGACTGCCGGAGAACGCGGTGAATACGAGTTCACCGGCGTACGGATGGCGCGGATGGAGATCAATCTGCGTGCAGGCTTTCACCACGCGGATGATTTCGTCCATGCGGGAGAAATCGAGGCAGGGGTCGATGCCCTGACTGTAGAGATTCATCGCCATGGTCACGATGTCCATGTTGCCGGTGCGCTCGCCATTACCGAGCAGGCAGCCTTCCACGCGCTGAGCACCGCCCATCACCGCCAGTTCGGCCGCCGCGACCGCGCAACCGCGATCGTTATGCGTGTGGAGACTGATGATCACCGAATCGCGACGCTTGATGAGGCGGCCAAACAGCTCGATTTGGTCGGCATACACATTGGGTGTCGCCATTTCGACGGTGGCCGGCAAATTGAGGATCACCCGGCGCGCCGGCGTGGGATCCCATACCGCGACCACGGCATCGCAGACTTCCACCGCGTAGTCGAGCTCGGTGCCGGTAAAGCTTTCGGGCGAGTACTGGAAGGTCCAGTCGGTCTGCGGATAGCGCGCCGCGCAGGCCTTCACAAATTCGGCGCCGTCGGTCGCGATTTTTTTGATGCCGGCGCGATCAAGTTCAAAGACCTGTTCGCGCTGCACGGTGGAAGTGGAGTTATAGAGGTGAAGAATCGCGCGGCGCACGCCGACCAAGGATTCGAAGGTGCGCTCGATGAGTTCCGGCCGGGCTTGGGTCAGCACCTGCACGGTCACATCTTCGGGAATGAGATTCTCGTCGATAAGCCGACGCACGAAATCGAAGTCCGGCTGCGAGGCGGCCGGAAAGCCCACTTCGATTTCCTTGAAGCCGACCTGCAGGAGCAGTTTGAACATCTCCATCTTCTGGCTGACGTTCATGGGCTCGATCAGCGCCTGATTGCCATCGCGCAGGTCCACGCTGCACCAGGTGGGCGCGGCGGTGATGACCTGATCCGGCCAGGTGCGGTCTTTGAGGCCGATGGGGGCGAAGGGGCTGTATTTGCGATGGTCGAAGCTCATGGGGATTACCTTGCTAAGCGGGTCTGGAGAAGCGGGCCAGGGAGCCCGGGAATGAGCAGCAGTATAGGTGGGCTCGCGTAGGGAAAGACGGCAAATATTCCATTTATATGCAAATTAATTTCTCACATTCCCTAACAATCTATTTTTTATTGGCGTTATTCTCCAATTTCTGAAAATTAGAGGTTCTGCGATGAAACTCGACCGCACCGACCGTCGGATTCTCGCGGTGATGCAGGCCAACGGCCGCATTACCACGCTGGAACTGGCCGAGCAGGTGGGGCTCTCCCCCACGCCCTGCGCCCGACGGGTCCGTCGTCTGGAAGAATCGGGCGTGATTACCCGCCATGTGACCCTGCTCGATCAGAAGCGGCTGGGGCTGAATATCACGGCGATGATCGGCATCACCATGGACCGGCACACGCCGGAGCGCTTCGAAAACTTCGAGCGCACGGTCAGTCTGTTCCCTGAAGTGGTGGAATGCAGCATCGTCACCGGGCAGGCAGCGGACTATCTGCTGAAGGCCGTGTTGCCGGATATGACCTTCTATGAGGAGTTTCTATTGGGCCGATTGACCCGCATTGAGGGGGTTACCGGGGTGCATTCGAGCTTTGTCTTGCGAAAAGTCATCTCAAAAACTGACTTGCCGCTTGATCATATCGGGACAAACCGCAACGATTAGCGGGTTTGACGCTGGTTGGCCGCCTCACGATAAGAGCGCAGTCTGGCCGGCACCCGCAAGATCCGCCGCCCCTGCCCGCGCGCCGCCCTGCCCCGATGGGCCGTTTCCCGTGCGAGAAGTCAGGCGCCTCCTTGGCGCTGTCCCCGCCCCCTGCGCTGACAGCCCTCTAACGGGTCTTCCCTTCAAGGCCAACGGCAGCGTTGGCGAACCAGTGCTCACAATCAGGAATAAAAGTGTCCGATACCACCTTAACCGACATCCGTTTCGAAAATTTTGGCTTACACGAAAGCCTCCAACGCGGCCTTGATGACGCCGGCTTCACCCAGTGCACGCCCATTCAGGCCATGACGCTCCCCATCACCCTGGCCGGGCGCGACGTCGCCGGTCAGGCCCAGACGGGCACCGGCAAAACCGCCGCCTTTCTGGTCGCGCTCTATAACCGCCTGCTCACCAGAGACGCCTTGGCCGAACGCCGCATCGAAGACCCCCGCGCGGTGATTCTGGCCCCTACCCGCGAACTCGCTATCCAAATCGAGAAAGACGCCGCCCAAATCGGCAAGAACATCCCGCTACGACGCGCGCTGATTTACGGCGGTGTGGACTACGACAAACAGCGCGCGCAACTCGAAGCGGGCGTAGACATCATCATCGCCACCCCAGGGCGGCTCATCGATTTCGTCAAACAGCACACGGTGAGTTTCCGTGGCGTCGAAGTGATGATCATGGACGAGGCCGACCGCATGTTTGACCTCGGCTTCATCGCCGACATTCGCTTCCTGTTGCGCCGGATGCCGGAAGCCGGCGTGCGTCAGAACCTCCTGTTCTCGGCTACGCTCAGCCACCGCGTGCTGGAGCTGGCTTACGAACACATGAATGACCCGGAAAAGTTGGTGGTGGAAGCCGAGACGGTGACCGCCGCACGCGTCCGCCAGCAGGTGTATTTCCCGGCCACCGAAGAAAAGCTGCCGCTGTTGCTCGGCCTGCTGAAGCAAAACCCCACCAACCGGGGCATGGTGTTTGTGAACACCAAATATGCCTGCGAACGCGTGGCGCTGACCCTCGAACGTGCCGGCTACAAGGTGGGCGTGCTGTCTGGCGACGTGCCGCAGAAAAAACGCGAGACCCTGCTCGGCCGCTTCACGCGCGGTGAATTAAGCCTGCTGGTGGCGACCGATGTGGCAGCGCGCGGCCTGCATATTCCTGATGTCACCCACGTGTTCAACTTCGACCTGCCCTACGACGCCGAAGACTACGTGCACCGTATCGGTCGTACCGCGCGCCTGGGCGCGGAAGGTGACGCCATCAGCTTCGCCTGCGACGAATACGCCATGCATCTGCCCGATATCGAGACCTACATCGAGCAGAAGATTCCGGTCGCCAAACTGGATCCCTCGATTCTGCTGCCGGTGCCACGCGCGCCGCGGCGGCAGGAAGGGGAGCAGCGCGAGGAGTCGGTGGTTGAGAATGCGCTGAGCGAAGCGGCCGCGGAACGCCAGAAGCGACGCGATCGCGATGGCGGCCGCAGCGGTGGCGGGCGTGGCGGCCGTAGCGACGGCGGTGGGCGCGGACGGACTTCGGGTAGTTCAGGTGGCCGCAGCGACACCCGCAATGAAGGACGTAGCGGCAGCGGCAGACCACGCGATGAACAGCCGCGTCGGCCGGTCGCTGAAGTCCCCGCACCGGAAGAGGCGGTTGTCCTCCTGGCTGCCGCCAGCGACGAGAATGCCGCCGGCGGTGACGCGAAGCGCCGGCGTAGGCGTTCACGCAACGGGCGACGCGACAACGAGACACAAATCGTTGACGCAAAACCCAATGCCACCAAACACCAGCCGCCCAAACTGCTCACGCGGATCAAACAAAAGATTAAGCGCTTCTTCGGGTTCTAGGACCTCAGCACGAAACGCCCTCCCACCTAGACTCAGGTGGGAGCGGCCTTCCGGCCGCGATTGGGCGTCTGGAACCAGCCAATCCCCTTTGAGGGCTTGGCGATCAGCCTGCTTCAGCCTTCGCCGCAATCTCGAGCAAAGCCTGCTCAAAAGTCGCCACCGGTTGCCCGCCCTGAATGAGATAGCGGTCATTGATGATGACCGCTGGCACCGCGTTGATGCCCACGCCGGCATAGAACTTCTGCTGTTCGCGGACTTCATCGTGATAGTCGTTGCCATCCAGAATCGCTTTCGCGCGGGCCTCATCGAGCCCCACATCTCTTACCGCCTGCAGCATCACCGCGTGGTCGCCGGGATTCAGCCCTTCGGTGAAATACGCGCGGAACAGCGCCATCTTGAGTTCCAGCTGACGCCCTTCCTCGCCCGCCCAGTGCAGCAGGCGATGGCAGTCGAAGGTGTTGTAGATGCGGTCGCGCTTGTCCATGCGGAAAGCGAAACCCAGTTCTTCGCCGCGGTCGCGAATGGCCTGGCGGGTGCCGGCGAACTGTTCCACCGTGCCGCCGTACTTTTGCACCAGATGCTCGTTCAGATCCTGCCCTTCGGGCGGCATCTGCGGATTGAGTTCGAAGGGTTGAAAGTGAATTTCGGCGGTCAGCGTCTCGCGCTGATTCTCCAGCGCCTGTTCGAGCGCTTTGAGCCCAATCACGCACCAGGGACAGGAGACATCGGACACAAAGTCGATTTTCAGTGCTTGGCTCATGATCGGGCGCTCCTT
>CANFVX010000184.1 GCA_947450495.1 Gammaproteobacteria bacterium | reverse complement strand
CGGTAATCGAGTAAAAACACTCGCGCACGCGGCGGTTGTGCTGCCAGATATCGCCCGGCGGGCGCTCCACACCGGCGCGGCGCCGGATGTCGGCACCGGCAGAAAAGCATTTGCCGGCGCCGGTGATTACCGCCACCCGCACCTCGACCATGTCGCTGATGCGGTCAAAAATCAGCGCCGCCTCTTCGTGGAAGACTTTGCCCTGCGCGTTAACCGGCGGGTTGTTCATGGTGACGAGCGCGATGTGCTCGCTGATTTCAACGGTGAATTGCGTCAGGTCGGCAAAGGCGGTCATGAGGTCTCCCCTAGAGCTTGTGGTGGTTGTGGTGGCAGCCGCACGTGGACGATGTGGCCGGCGTCGGCTGGCGCATGGGTCAACTCGGCTGGGTGCAGGGTGGTGGCGTCGCGGCGGGCGTAGTCCCGAATCGCCGCCGGCACGCATGGATCGTAGATGAGCACATCGGCGTCTCCCAACAGGGCCAGCGCCCGCAGGGTGAGGTCGGCCGGATCGGCGCTGCTGAGTTCGATGATCGACTCACGCGTGGCAAGGCGCTCGCCCAGATCTTCGCTTAACAAGCGCGCAAAGGCTTGCAGCGCCTGTGCTTCGTCGGTGACCAGCAGCGCCGGCACTTCGCTGATCAGAAAATGCTGCCAGAAGCGGCGTCGGCTGCGCGGTGTGGGATGCGCGGCTTTCACCGCGCCGCGCTGCTCGCCCATGAACGCCGTGAGCGTGGCGTAATGCGTAGGGAGCAGGGATTCGATGCGCTCCCGCACGCGGGTGGCCAGCACCGGCGCCGCGCCGCCGGTCGAGATGCTGACGATAAGCGGCGAGCGGTCGACAATCGCCGGCACGATAAACGTACACAGCGCCGGCGCGTCGACCACGTTCACCGGGATCCCCAGCGCCTTGCAGGCCGCGGCCACTTCGGCGTTCACGCTGAGGTCGTCGGTGGCGGCGATGACCAAGCGCTGGCCTTCGAGATGCGAGGGTTTAAAGCGTGCTTCGATATAAGTGAAATCGCGGCATTCGCGCAGTTCAGGACCGAGTTCGGGCGCCACCACCGTGACCTGCCCGCCGACCCGCTGCAGCAGCGCCAGCTTGCGTGCCGCCACTTCGCCGCCGCCGACCAGCAAACAGGGCAGAGCTTGGGCGTCGAGATAAATCGGTAAGTAGCGCATGAGGCCTATTCGCGGCGAAGCAGCGCAACGTCGAAACCCTGCGCCTTGGCGATCGCGACCAGCGCGGCATAGCGCGCGTCATCGAGGGTGGGCGTGCGCGCCAGAATCCACAGGTAGCGACGATCGGGTGAGCCTACCAGCGCCGCGTCGTAATGCCCGAGCGTGCAGATGACCCAGTAGTCGCCCCACACAAAAGGCAGGAACGACAGCCAGGCCGGCGCGAAGCGCACCTGCAGGATGGCGTGATTATCTGGATGTTCGCGATGCGGCCGGGCGACGCCAATCGCCTCCGCATGGCCGTCTTTGGTGCGGCAGCGGTTGGTCACCTCGATGCGCTGGTCGGGCAGCGCGCGGTAGTCGGCGGAGGTGTCGCCCACACATTGGGCCTGAAACCGGTTGGGGATGAGCGCGATTTGATACCAGCGGCCCAGATAGGCGGCGCGGTCGAATTGTGGCTCGGTGGCGAGCGGCGTGGCGGCCTGCGTCGGCGGACAACCAAGCCCACTGAGGACCAGCGCACAAAACGCTAAGGCGGCGATATCGCGATTCATCGGCTCACCATACCATGCGTTCTTCGCTCCCCGGGACTGCCCATGACGCTTGAACTCGGCCTGCTGGCGCTGGCAGGTTTTTTCGCTGGTTTTGTCGATGCGGTGGCCGGCGGCGGTGGCTTGGTGCAATTGCCCGCGCTGTTTGCGGCCTATCCCGGGACGCACGCGGCCACACTGTTTGGCACCAACAAGGGGGCGTCCGTGTGGGGCACCGCGGTGGCGGCGCGGCAATATGCTCGACGCGTGGCCCTGCCCTGGGCCTGTCTGAAAGGCGCGCTGCCGATGGCCTTGCTCGGGGCCTGGTGGGGTGCGAAAGCGGTCAGCCTGTTGCCGGCAGCGGCGTTGCGTCCGGCGGTATTGCTGGCGCTGGTGGGCGTCGGGCTCTACACCTTGCGCCGTCGGGAACTGGGGCTCACGCATGCGCCGCGCTTCGGTTCGTCACAGGAACTCAGGGCCGGCGCCGCGCTCGGACTAGGATTGGGTTTCTACGATGGCATTTTTGGTCCGGGCACGGGGACCTTTCTGGTCTTCATGTTGGTGCGCAACTTTGGCTACGACTTCCTGCACGCCTCGGCCGTGGCCAAGCTGATTAACGTCGCGACTAATGTTGCCGCGCTCGCGTTTTTTATTCCGGCGGGCCATTGGCTGGGGCAGGCGGCCTTGGTGCTGGCGGTGAGTAATGTGGGCGGGTCGGTGTTGGGCAGTCGGGCTGCCCTTAAAGGCGGGGCGCGCTTCGTCCGTCTCTTGTTCTTGTTGGTGATCAGCCTGCTGCTGGTCAAAATGGCCTTCGACGTATGGCACGAGCGCGCAGGGCTTGGGCTGCCCCTGTAAGGAAATGACATGACGACAACCTCCGATCCCGTGAAAGCGCTGGCCGGCATTTTCGATGGCGACGAGACGGCGCGTTGGAATTTTCCGGACGCCGTGGGGAGTTCGATCAACGCGCCGGCCGGCATTGGGCATGCTGTGACCCTGAGCTACAGCTTTCCCACCTCGGCACCTGCGTATGACCCCAATGCGAGCTTTCAAGCGTTCAACACGCTGCAGCAAGTGGCGACCCGCACCGCGCTGGCCGCGTTTTCTGCAGTGGCGAAAATAAGCTTCACCGAGGTGGCGCCCGGCTCGGGACAGCTCAGCTATGGATTCACTGATCAGGAGCTAGGCACTGGCGGGTATGCCTACTTGCCGAGCTATGACTACTTCTACGAAGGCATCACGATTACGAGTGTGACCGCCAGCGATGTTGCCGGCGATGTCTGGATTAACGGCAGGGTGTACGCGCTAAGCGACTTCACGCCCGGCTCCGAGGAGTACGTGACCCTGCTCCACGAAACGGGTCACGCGCTGGGCTTGAAACATCCGTTTGGGCAGGACAGCCCGGGTGGTTTCACGCTCACGCCCGCGCTGGATGACGAAGCCCACACGGTGATGTCCTACACCAGTGCTGCCAATAGCAACATCGTTAGCGTCAGCGGCACCGAGCAGTCCTACAGTTACACCTACTTCGCGCTAAGCCCCGACACCCTGATGCCCTTTGATATCGCGGCGCTGCAGTACCTGTACGGCGCGAACACCAGTTATCACGCGGGCAACGATTCATACTCCTGGGCGGCGAACGACGAGTTGCTGGAGACAATCTGGGACGGCGGTGGTGTAGACACCATCAACTGCGCCAACCAAACCCTGGCCTGCGTGATCAATCTCAATGCGGGCAGCTTCAGTTCAATTGGCCTGCGGCAAACCGATGCACAAAAACTTGCAGCGCTCGGGCTGCCCTCATGGTTCGACCTGTCCGTCATTCCCGATGTTTACGACGGGAGCAACAATCTCGCGATTGCCTATGGCTGCAACATTGAGAACGCGACCGGCGGCAGCGGCAACGATCGCATCACCGGCAACGCCTTGGCCAATGTGCTTGCCGGTGGCGGGGGCAATGACACCTTGAACGGTGGTTTGGGCAACGATACCTACACGCTCACCGATAGCGGTGATGTCGTCATCGAGGCGAGCGGCGCCGGGACCGACCAAATCAACAGCAGCGTAACTTGTACGCTGTCGAACAACGTGGAAAACGGTCGCGTGCTGGCGGCTGGTGCGATGAACCTGACCGGCAACACCCTTGCCAACACGCTCTATGCGGGCACGGGCAGCACCGTCATCGATGGCAGCACCGGCACCGATACGGCGAGTTACCTCTACGCCACGGCCGGGGTGACGCTCTCACTGGCGGTGTCTGGCGCACAGGCGAGCGGCGGTTCGGGCTCGGACACCCTGATCGCCATCGAGAATCTCAGCGGCAGCAATTTTGCCGATCGCCTCACAGGCTCCAGCCTCGCCAATGCGCTCAGGGGCGGCAACGGCGCCGACACCCTCAGCGGCGGCGCGGGTAACGATTTGCTGGTGGGCGGCGCCGGATCGGACAAACTCGCGGGCGGTGCCGGACTTGATGTGTTCCGGTTCGATGTGGCTTTGAGCGCGAGCACTAATCTGGATGTTGTGAGCGACTTCAGCGTGGCAGACGACAGCTTCCAGCTCGAGAACGCCATCTTCACCCACCTGAGCGCGACCGGCACTTTGGCGTCGACGATGTTCAGGGCGGGCGCCGGGGTCAGCACCGCGGCCGATTCAAATGATTATGTGATTTACAACAAGACCACCGGCGCCCTGTACTACGACGCCGACGGCACTGGCGCGACGCCCGCCGTGCAGTTTGCAAAATTGAGCACGGGGCTTGCGCTCACGCACGCGGACTTTCTGGTGACCTGATGCGGCTTCGAGCGGGCGAGACCACGAGGCCTCGCCCGCGCTCGCCGGGCTTATTGGCCTAGCGCATCCACACAGCTTTGAGCGACCACGCCGTCTTGCTGCGCGCTCCCGCCAGAGGCACCCACCGCGCCAATGACCTTGCCTTCTTTTACCAGCGGCAGGCCGCCTTCAATCGGCAGCGCATCCGGTAATTTCAGGAGCCGCAGGGCGCTTCCACCTTGGGCGATCATGTCTTCAAACACTTTGGTGGAACGGCGAAACGCCGCGGCGGTGTAGGCCTTCTGGCGCGCGGGTTCGACCGAGCCGAATTGCGCGTTGTCCATCCGTTCGGTCAGCACGATGTGACCGCCGGCATCGAGCACGGTCACCACCATGAACCAGCCGTTGGCGGTGGCCGTCTGGACGGCGGCCTTGGCGCAGGCGCGGGCGGTCTCCAGCGTGACCGGCGCGCCGTAGGGCAGGGGAGGCTTGGGCGTCGCAGCGGGCGCTGCCGTCTCGGCAGCCCCCACCGTTTGCGCCAAGAGCAGACCGAGCGCGGGTCCCAGCAGGCTTTTCATCATCGCGACCTCAGGGCTTCGGGTTGCGGAAGTCAGGCTTGCGCTTTTCCATCAGCGCCTTCACGCCTTCCTTCGATTCATCGCTGTTGTAGTACAGCTTGAGCGCCTGAAAGCCCATCGCGCCGATGCCGTAGATGTTGTCGGAATCGGCGTTGAAGGAGCGCTTGGCGATCGACAGCGCGGTTGGGCTGCGGTCCAGCAATTCATCGCACCAGGCGCGCACTTCCGCATCGAGATCCGCCATCGGCACCACCTTGTTGATAAGGCCCATGGCCAGCGCATCCGCCGCGGTGTAGCGACGGCACATGAACCAGATTTCGCGGGCCTTCTTCTCGCCAACCACGCGGGACAGCAGTGCGGTACCGAAGCCCGGGTCAACCGAACCCATTTTCGGGCCGACCTGGCCAAAAATCGCGGTGTCCGCCGCAATCGCCAGATCGCACAGCGTGACCAGCACGTTGCCGCCGCCGATGGCGTAGCCGTTAACGCGCGCAATCACGGGCTTGGGAGCGTTACGAATAATCGAGTGGAGGTCTTCGACCGGCATGCCGATCAGGCCCCGGCCGTCGTAGTTGCCGTCGTGGGTGGACTGGTCGCCGCCGGTGCAGAAGCCGCGCTCGCCCACGCCGGTCAAGACGATCACGCCGATGCTGTCGTCCCACGCGGCGCGGTTGAAGGCGTGAACCATGTCTTCGACGGTGCGGCCGCGGAAGGCGTTCAGTTTGTCCGGACGGTTGATGGCGATCGTGGCGACGCCGCGATCCACGGTATAGAGAATGTCGGTGTATTCGGTCATATGTGCTGCTCCCTGTTCAAACGTGTTTTTGCTGTGATTAGTTCATGGTCAGACCACCGGAGACGCTGATGGTCTGGCCGGTGATGAAATTGGCGTCGTCGCTGGTGAGCATGGCCACCATGCCGGCGAGGTCTTCAGGTTGGCCGAGGCGCTTGAGCGGAATCGCGCCTTTGAGGCCTTCGAGCAGGCGCTGGCCGTAGTCGCCTTCACCCGCCAGCGATTGCAGCAGCGGGGTGTCGGTGGGGCCGGGGCACACGCAGTTCACGCGCACGTTCTTGCGCGCCACTTCGCGGGCCAGAGTTTTGGTAAACGCGATGATGCCGCCCTTGCAGGCCGAATACACCGCCTCGCCCGAAGAACCGACGCGCCCGGCGTCGGACGCGATGTTGACCACCTTGCCGTCGCCCGCTTTCACCATGTGTTTGACGACGCAGTGGGTGAGATTGAGCGGGCCGTTGAGATTGATGCTGATGACCTTCGCCCAGAAGTCGGGCGTGGTATCCAGAAACGGGGAGGGCAGATCCCAGCCGGCGTTGTTGACCAAGGCGCCGATGTTGCCGTGGCGGGCGACGAGCGCGTCGACGGCCTGCTGGACGGCGTCGTAGTCGGTGATGTCCAGCACCGTGCTGCTGCAGAGATGACCGGCGTCAGTCAGCGACTGATGGACCTCGGCGAGACCTGCGGCATTGATATCGGTCGCCAGTACGATGGCGCCTTCTTCACCGAAGCGCTGGCACAGCGCCCGGCCGATGCCGCCGGCGGCACCCGTGATGAGAACAGTTTTACCGCGTAGACCGCGCATGCTTCCTCCCGCAAAATCGGCCCCGCCCGATTGGCGGTGCCTGATGGTACAAGAATCGATTGCGCTTGCCGCCCCACACCAACAGAGGCCTCAATGAGCGACAACATTTCCCTCTATCCCGAAGCCATAGGCGCCGGCCTGCGGCTGCCCGCTCCGTTTCTGGAAATCGCCGTGCTGAAAGCCGCTGCCGCTGCGCACGCGCTGGGCCGGCCGGATGCCGCGCAGTTGGTCCATGCCTGGACCCCGCTGCTGTTGGGCGACGGCAGTGCAATGGCAGACGGTGAACTCCGCGCCCTGAATCAGGGCAGCGGGCTCACGTTCACGACCAGCGGCGCGGCGCCTGCCGCCAGCGCGGGACTTCTCTGCACGTTAAGTGTGGACGCGGGCGAATTGGCCAGCGTTGAGGTGCCGCGCGCGCTGTCTCCCGGCATCGATTTGCGCTTGCTTGCCGGGGCGGGGTTCTGGCGCG
>CANFVX010000183.1 GCA_947450495.1 Gammaproteobacteria bacterium | reverse complement strand
CGCCCAGACCGGCGAATACGGCGACATGATCGCCATGGGCATTCTGGACCCGACCAAGGTCTCCCGCTCTGCCCTGCAGAACGCGGCCTCCGTCTCCAGCCTCATCCTGACCACCGAAGCCATGGTTGCCGAAGCGCCGAAGCGCGATGGCGGTGCCCCGGCCGGCGGCGGTGACATGGGTGGCATGGGCGGTATGGGCGGTATGCCCGGCATGGGCATGATGTAAGCCTCGCGCTTACTTCTCCCGTCCGTGATGGAAAGCCCCGCTTCGGCGGGGCTTTTCTTTTGGTGGCAGGGCGATTCAGTCGCCGATTTTTTTGTTCAGATGCGGCAGGCTGTCGGCTTCGCCCCGGCGCATATAGCGCGCCTCGCCCCCGCTTCGGGTGACGTTTTCGTACACCCCGTCGTCACGCTTTACGAGCTTGGTAAAGCCCATATTGCGGATCTCCGCGTTGCTCTTGGGCACCGCAATCCCGGGCGGCGTGAGTACCTTGCGCACGCTGGCCAGAAAGTCGGTGTCGCCAAGCGGAATCTGGGCGGCATAACACACCTCGCCCCAGGTGCCGAGATCTCGGTCGATCCCATGGCGTACCTCAACCGTCTGGCCGTTTTCTTCACATAGATACACATAGATCGGCATTGGGACGCCCCTTTCATTCCAGACTCCGCAAGATTGCGGCAAGCAGGCCCGAACGCAAGCTCGGCGGCTATACTCAGGCCTCACCCAGCCACGGATGCCTGCCATGCTGCAAATCGAACAGATTCCCTGCTTAAGCGACAACTACGTTTATCTGGTGCACGAGCCCGAGCAGGGGCTGACCGCGGTCGTTGATCCGGCCGAAACAGCACCCGTGCTGGCGGCGCTCAAAGCCCACGGCTGGACGCTGACCCATATCCTCAACACGCATCATCATTTCGATCACGTGGGCGGCAATCTCGAACTCCAGGCCGCCACGGGCTGCCAAATCGTGGGCCCCGCCGCCGACCGCGAGCGCATTCCCGGTATCGCGCAAACCGTCGCCGACGGAGACACCTTCAGCTTCGGCACCGCCAGCGCCAAGGTCTTTGATGTGCCCGGTCATACCCGCGGCCACATCGCCTACTGGTTTGCCGCTGATGCCGCGCTGTTCTGCGGCGACACGCTCTTCGCGCTCGGCTGCGGACGCATGTTTGAAGGCACTGCGCCGCAGATGTGGCATTCGCTGTCCAAGCTCCGCGACTTGCCCGGCGACACCCGAATCTATTGCGCTCACGAATACACGCAGTCGAATGGCCGGTTTGCGCTCAGCGTAGAACCCGGCAACGCGGCGCTGGTCGCCCGCATGCGGGAGGTCGACCGCCGCCGCGCGCAGAACCAACCCACCGTGCCCTCCCTGCTCGCTGAAGAACTCGCCACCAACCCTTTCCTGCGCCCGGACAGCGCAGAGATTCAGCAAACGGTGGGGCTGGTTGGCGCGCCCCTGCACGAAGTCTTCGGCGCGACGCGGGCGCTGAAAGATAATTTCCGGGCTTAAGCGGCGCGCAGCCGTGCCGCCAGCGCAGCGATCTCATCCAGCCGCGCCAGCACGCCGTCGCCGGCTTGCGGCAACAGGTAAATGAGTTTGCGGTAGCCGCGCGCGATCCACTCGCGCGCTTCGCTTTCTTCGCGCGGGGCGTCCATTAGCGTCAGCGTGAGCTCATCAAAATTGCGCCCGGCGGTCTCGCAGGCCGTGCGCAAATCGGCCGGCGCGTCGCCCTTGTAAATGCCGCGGTAGACGATCCAGCCGTCGGCGTAATCCGCCACCCGGCCCGGCACCGATTTTGAGTTAGACCCTATCCAAACCGGCGGCCCGTTGGCCTGCAGCGGTTTGGGATAGGACGCCATCGGCCCGAAGTTGACGAAGTCACCCGCAAACTCCGCCATTTCATCCGCCCAGATGCGGCGTACCGCGAGCGTTCGTTCGCGGGTGATTTTCCAGCGCTGCTTGAAGTCGCTGCCGTGATTGCGCATGGCCGATTCGAGCGCGCCGCCGGCCACCCCCAGAATCACCCGACCGTTCGACATCAAATCGAGCGAGGCCACGGCCTTCGCGGTGTTGATGGGGTCCCGGTGCGTCATCAAGCACACGGCAAACCCGAGCAGCAGACGCTCGGTCACCGCCGCCGCCCCGGCCAGCGCGACGAAGGGGTCGTATAGGCGGGTGAGCGGATCCATCAAGCCTTCCACCGGCGGCCAGTCCTGCCGGCGATCGAGCGGCATATGGCTGTTTTCGGGGAACATGAGGATGTCGAGCCCGCGCGCTTCCACTTCGCGTGCGAGCTGCACGGGCGACAGCGAGCGATCGGTGGCCAGCGCACAAACGCCGAACTGCAGCGAGGAAGGCACCAGACAGCGGGGCTGAGACATCGTTACATCCAGAATGAGGCGTTGAGTAGCATACGGCGCAAACCGCGATGTGGGCCTTAGCGCGCCGCCGGGCGTAAGGCGTCCACTTCGGCAGCACTCAGGTGCCGCCATGCGCCTTTGGCCAGTGTGCCCAGCGTCAAAGGGCCGATCGCAACCCGCACCAAGCGCAGCACCTCGAGATCGAAAGCCTCACACAGCCGGCGCAAATGCCGGTTGCGGCCTTCGTCGAGCGTGCATTCCAGCCAGGCATTGCGCTCGCCGTGTCGGAGCAGCGCGGCCTGCACCGCGTGCAGGCGCTCGCCGTCGGGCAGCACACAGCCCGCTTCCATCGCCTGCAGTCGCGCGGCATCCGGTATCGGCGAGACCTGCACGTGATAGGTCTTGGTCAGGCCGTATACGGGCTCGGTGATTCCCGCGGCCCACACGGTGTCGTTGCTCATCAGCAGCAGGCCTTCGCTGGCCTTGTCCAAACGCCCAACCGGCGAGACCCAAGGTAAGGCCGCGCCTTCGAGGCAGGTGTAAACCGTGGCGCGGTCGTGTTCATCGGTTGCGGTGGTGACCAGACCGCGCGGCTTGTTGATCGCGAGATAGACGAAATCCACCGCCGCCACCGCGATACCGTCCACTTCAATGCGGCTAGCCGGGGTGGTGGGTGCTTCCGGGTCACGCGTGATGTTGCCGTTCAGCTGCACCCGGCCCGCAGTAATCAACGCCGCCGCTGCCGTGCGCGAGCAGTAGCCGCGTTTGCTCAGCGCGCGCGCGAGCCCGCTACGGGGAGATTGTTTGCCAAGGCTCATGCGGCGGGAGTTTACGCGCTGGCCAGCGTGGTACGCGACGCGCAGAATCGCGCCCATGATTCGTATCCAGCATCTCAGCCACGAGTATCCCGGCGTGCGCGCCCTGCAAGACGTTAGCGTCCGGATTGAACCCCAAAGCATCACCGCGCTGGTCGGCCCCAACGGCGCGGGTAAAACCACTCTCATGCGCTGCCTCTGCGGGTTGGAACGCCCGCTCGCCGGCGAGATTGAAGTGGACGGCATCAACGTCATCGAAGAACCGCGCCGTTCGCACGAACGCATTGGCTATCTGGCGGATTTCTTCGGGGTCTACGAAAACCTGAGCGTCGCGCAGTGTCTGGAATATGCCGCCGCCGCCAACGGGATCCGGAGCGGTCTTGCCGCGCGCGTGCTCGAAACGGCGACCTCGCTCGGTCTCGCCGACCGCCTCCAGCAGGCCGCCGGCACCCTCTCACGGGGATTGCGGCAGCGGCTGGCGATTGCGCAGGCCATCATTCACGGACCGCAGCTGCTGGTGTTGGATGAACCCGCCGCCGGGCTCGATCCGGAAGCGCGCCATTCGCTGGCGGCGCTCCTCCGACATCTGCAAGCAAGCGGCATGACGCTACTGGTGTCCTCGCACATCCTGGCAGAGCTCGAGGAATACGCGACGCACATGCTGATTATCGACGGCGGCCGCATTCGCGATTTTCGGCCGCTGGCCCCGCAGTTGCAGAGCACGCGGTCGTTGCAACTTGAACTCGCCGCTGACGCGCCAGACGCGATGCGCCTGCTGGCCGCGCAAACCGGCGTGGCGCAGTTGCGGCAACAAGGCCACGCGCTCAGCTTTGAGTTTACCGGCGACTTTGCCGCGCAGGCCGCACTGCTCAAGACGCTGGTGCTGGCCGGCGTGCCGGTAAGCGCGCTGCACCCCGAACGCGTCGACCTCCAGCAGCTTTACCTCGACACCCTCAAAACCCCGGGCAGCCCGCATGAATCCTGAGTTCCAGCGCAACCTCTGGCTGGAGTGCACTCAGCCGCGACTGGTCAGCGCCTTCGCCGCGCTGGGCGCCTTGCTGGCGCTGGTCTGGCTGGTCAGCGCACGCAGTTTCGGCCCCAGTACCGCCATTGCCGCGCTGGCGTGCTTCGCGATTTTTACCCTCGCCTGGGGCGCCCACCTCACGGCGGAGTCACACATTCAGGAACTCCGCAGCCGCACCTGGGACCAGCAGCGCATGTCGGCACTCGGGCCCTGGCCGATGCTCTGGGGCAAACTCCTCGGCGCCCCGGCCGCCGCGTGGGCCTGCGGTGGCGTCTGCGTGCTGGTCTATCTGCTAAGCATTGAGGTCACCGCCGACGCCGGCTGGACGCTGCTGATGCTCGCGGCAGCGGCCTTGGGCCTGCATGCTTTTGCACTGATCGGCGCGCTCCTCCTCGCCCAGCGTGGCCATCAGGCCGGTGCCCCGATGAGCCTGCGGATCGCCGGCGGCTTGGCGGCACTGTTACTGGCGCGATCGATCATCGACCGGCCGTCCAGCAGCGTGCGCTGGTTCGGTCAGGATTACCCGCCCCTGCCCTTCACCGCCTGTTTGATTGCCGCCTTGGCCGCATGGCTGGTATTCGGCAGTTACCGCCTGATGTGCGAGGAATTGAAAGTGCGCACGGTGCCTTGGGCGCTCGCCGGCTTTATCGGATTTCTTGCCGCGCTCGGCACCGGCAGCGTGGTTTCGCTCACCGATTCCCCCACCCTGATATCTGGCACTTTGGCCAAAACGGGCTTCGTCTGCGCGCTGCTCGCGGCTTATCTGTGCGCCTTCGTGTTTGCGCCAGACCCCATGCTGCCCCGCCGTCTGCTGGGCTATGCGCAGCGCGCGCAGTGGCGTCGGGTGGCAGAAGAGTCGCCGCTGTGGCTGGTGAGCCTCGTCTATGCCCTTGGTCTCGGCTTGCTGTTAGGGCTGGATGGCGGCCAAAGTATCGCCTTGCCCGGCCACTGGAGCCGCTTCAACGGCGATGCCGGCCCGCTGCTCCTGTTCGCCGCGCGCGACCTGTTGGTGTTTTTCGGCATTGCCTGCCGCGCCCCCCGCCGCGGGGTTGAGGGCTCGCAGCTGATTTATCTCGCGCTCGCCTATTGGCTGTTGCCGGCGATTGCGCATCTGGCCGGCGCCCACAGCCTCGCCGGTCTACTGCGCCCGCAAACCGGTGAATCCCTCACGGCCTGCGCAGTGCTGCTGCCACAAGTCATCGTCGCCGGGTTATGGACCCGTCGGGCGTGGGCGGGGCGGATGGCTTAGGGCGATCGACGCCAGTCGCTTGCGAGCGCGCCGCGCCCTCAATCCGCCATCGGCTCAACCTCGTGGAATTTGCCGAAGTCGACTAGCTCCGGGCCTTGATCAGGCCGCGTGAAAATATCCGTGTAGCGGTGATTCCAGCGCACGTCGTCATGTTCGTAGTAGTGCCTGGCGCGGATTTCCTGCCCGTAGGTTTCGTCAAAGCCATTGATCAGCACGGTGAAGCCGGCGCCGACGCGCGCCAAGTCCTCGGCCGTGAGCCCATACAGCGGGCTGTTGGCATCGACCCGATGAAACAGCGACCAACTCAGCGCAAACAGCGGGCTGTCGTCGCGCTCAAGGGACAAGCGCAGAAACCGGCGCATGTGGCGGTGGCCTTCGCCAACGTTCGCGACGAGCCAGATCTTGGCCTGCGCGTCGGTCATGAAGTTATGCCGGCCGTTCGCCACCCGGATGCTCAACACCGGATGGCCATCGTGCTCGGTCATTACCGGGTGGCGGGCGAACAGCAAATGCGCTTTGGGGCGGGTAAAGCGCGCGAAAGTCAGACCGGTCATCACCGCAAAGCTGGCGATGCCGATGATGATTTCCACCACCGCCACCACGTGACCATACAAATTGCCCGGCAGAAAACCGCCGAAGCTCACCGTGCCGAACACCTCGAAAGCGAAGAAATACACTTCGCCCCAGGTGGGTGGGCGCGGCCCGCTCACCGCGCCGGGCACGATCCAGAACAGACCGGCGAACAGCAGATTCACCGCCACCACATAAACCGCGTACCACAGCAGCAGTCGCCACCACGACACCGACATGCAGCGATGGAAAAAGTCGCCCATCAATCGCCGCTCAAGGCCGCGCCCCAACACATGGCGCTTGCCGAGATGGAGTTCCCAATGGTGGTCGCGCTGTCGTTTGAAAATCATGTCCGTGCCTTGCCCAGAGCCGCGACATTCGCGGCATGCGCCAGAATGAAGGTGCCAGCAAAACCCGCGATGGCGCCGGTCACGTAGGCCGCATCTGGCGCCAAGCCCAGACCAAAGCGCCAGAGCGGCACGCTCGAAAACCACAGCAGCGGCGCCAGCGCGATGCCGTAGCTAAGCACCGCCCAGTCGCGCACCAACTGCCAGGCCCCACGGCGTCGCCCAATCAGCCCAAGCCCGAGGCCGCACAGCCACAGCACGCCAAGGCCGACCCAATAGCTGGGGATGGCGCGCCCGCCGAGAGACTCCTCGCCCCCCGCAAGCCCAAGCCCGATCCCGCCCAGCGCGGCCAGCGCGCAGGCGGCGAAATAAGCGTGACTGCGTTCGCGCAGACACCCGGTATTGGTCAGCACGCGGGGGCCGAGCAGCAACACGCCCGCCATCGCGGCAACATAAAACCCGAAGACCCACGGATGAGCGCTGAAGGCGGTCTGCTCAGCGGCAGCCTGCGCGGGCGATGCATAGCCGGCGAAGAGGTCGGTCGGCCAGTAAAAGCGCAGGCCATATTGGTTGAGCAGCAGCGCCAGACACGCGGCACCAAGAACCGCGAGCACCGCGCGTACTCGTGGTTTATCTGCCGCCGTCAGCGCCGCCGGTTGCCGCAGCGCTTCGCCGGCCAGCCATACCAAACCCACCATCGCGCACCAGGGCAGGAGATAGGTGGTGATCGGCAGATTGGTGTCGGCCTGCGTCCAGTCG
>CANFVX010000182.1 GCA_947450495.1 Gammaproteobacteria bacterium | reverse complement strand
TGGCGTAACACGACGCTGCCCTTGGTGCGTCGGGAGAATTGACATGGTTTTATCTGAACGTTCTCCCGGCGCGTGCCGGCTCCTCGTTCTCGCACTTTTCGACCTGCTCGCTCAGAGCGCCGCCTGGGCCAAAGCGCCTGCGGCATGCCCGCGGGCGATGCATCTCGAAGCGGCCGAAATTCAGGCCGAAGCGGTGTGTCTGCTCCGCCAATACGTGGCTATCGACACCACCAACCCGCCGGGCAACGAACTCGCCACCGCCAAATTCCTCAAGGCTTATCTCAAACGCGAAGGCATTGAGTCCCAGATTTTTGAATCCGCGCCGGGCCGCGCCAATCTCTATGCGCGAGTGCGTGGCGACGGCAGCGCAAAAGCGCTGATGCTGGTGCATCACATGGACGTCGTGCCGGCCAGCGTGACGGACTGGAGCGTGCCGCCGTTTGCGGGCCTCGAACGCGACGGCTATGTGTGGGGTCGCGGCACGCTGGACAACAAAGGGCCGGGCCTGATGGAAGTCCTCGCGGTCGTGATGGTGAAACGCCTGCAGCTGCCGCTGTCGCGCGATCTGGTGCTGCTGGCGGTGGCCGACGAAGAGCAGGGCGGCGGCAAAGGCGCACGCTACATGGTGGCCGAGCATGCGGACCTGTTTAAGGACGTGGAGTTCGCGCTGAACGAAGGCGGACTGATGGTGCAGCTCGATGCCAAGCATCGCCTGAACGCGCTCGAATTCGCGCAGAAAGTGCCGCTGTGGCTTAAGGTCACGGCGACCGGTCCGGCCGGCCACGCCTCCGCGCCCAAGCCCGCTGCCGCCACCCATGTGCTGGTGCGCGCGCTGGCCCGGCTCGAGCAATTTCAATTTCCGATCACCGTGGTGCCCGAAGTGCAGACGGTATTTACCTACCGCGCGAACGCGCTCCCGCCCGCCGAACAGGACGCCTGGCGCCATCTCGAGACCTCGCTGCAAGACGAGGCCTTTCGCACGAAGTTCATGGCCGATCCGCGGAATGCGCTGATGGTCCGCAACAGCATCGCCATCACCATGCTGAGCGGCAGCACCAAGGAAAACGTGCTGGGGCCCGAGGCCAGCGCGGTGATCGATCTGCGTTTATTGCCGGGGCAGGACCCCAAGGCCGTCATCGCCCGCTTGCAGGAAGTGATGCAGGAGCCGGCGGTGAAGGTGGAGTCGCTGCTGTCATCCACCGCGCATGCCTCGCCGCTCGATACCGTGCTGGCGCAGGCGATAGCGAAGCTGGTGGAGCACCACGAGCCGGGCGCCAAGGTGACGCCCAACTTCATTGCCGGCTTCACCGACTGCAACACGCTGCGGGCGGCCGGCATCATCTGCTACGGATTCATGCCCATGCATTTGCCGCTGCCGGAAATCGAGCGCGTGCACGGCAACGACGAACGCATTTTGATTAGCGATTTCGTGGAAGCCACGCTGCAAATGCACGAACTCGTGCGCGAGGTGGCGGGCCGCTGAGCGACCCGCCGGTTGAGCGTTTAGCGCGGCTTCACCGCGATCACCTCAATTTCCACCAGCGCCCCCGGCAGCGCCAAAGCGGTCACCTGCATGGCGCTGCGCGCCGGCTTGTTGGGCTGCTCGGCGGTGCCGAAGAACTGGCTATAGCCTTTCATCAGGCCGGCGAAATCCATTTTGTTTTCTTTCTCCGGATCGCCCACCAGAAACACCGTCATTTTCACGACGTCGCTTAAGCCTAAGCCAAGCCGGGCCAGCGTGGTTTTGATGTTGTTCAACGTGCTCACGGTCTGCGCTTCGGTATCGCCGTAAGACGCGACGCTGCCCTTGGGCGCGTCCTTGTTGGCGACGCTCGGCAGCGCGCCGCTCACGTACACGGTGTCCAGATCGCCGCGCACGGTCACCGCAGAGGAGATAGGAAACGGATTGCCGTCTGGCAGCGGCAGGCGCACCACGTCATCAGCGGGCGCGGCGGCGACCAGTGTGCTGAACAGGAGACCAGCGGCGACGGCAGTGAGTTTGGGGAAACGCATGTTCATGAGGTTCTGCTCTCTACGGGTAAGGGGGAGTTTAAGGGATTCTCGGCCGCGCGCTGCGCGATAAGCCCCAGCGCGCGATGCGCCGACAGCGCCGCGCCTTCCTGCCAACCCGGCATCTGGCTCAGGTTGGCGGACGCAAAATACACGCGCCCGGCGGGCTGGTTGAGCAACGTGTAGTCCTCGGGTTCGTTGTTGCCTTCGCCGCCTTCCCAGGGCTTCACCCAGGGGCCGAGGCTGTAGGGCACCTGCGCCCAGGTCACGTTAATGCCGTGAGTGAGTGACTCCGAGCAGCCCGGATGCACGTGTTCGATGGCTTCCCGCGCGGCGGCAATGCGGGCGTTTACCGGTAATTCACCCATCCGCACCGCGGCCTCGCCGTTCGAGTAGGCGCCCAGCACGATGCCGGTGGGGGAATGAAAGCCGTGACTGGGATACCAGATCAGCCCGGTGTCGCTTTTCACATAGGAAATGCCGCCGTAGATGTGCTGTTCTTCCCAGAAGCGCGGCGCTTCAAACGCCACCTTCAGCGAGTGGTCGTAGCGCACGCGGCCTAGCGCCGCTTTCACCGGCTCGGCGAAGTCCGTATCGATTCCGGCGAGAATATTGAACGGCAGCGTGCAGACGGCGTAGTCGGCCTCAATCGTGCCGGTTTTGCCGGAGCCCGGATGGCGCCAGGTGACCTTCACACTTTTCTCGCCCTGCCGGATTTGCACGATTTCCCGCTGGCGTTTGATGATTTCACCCAGCCGCGACTCAAACGCTTTGGGAATGTGATCCATGCCGCCGACCGGCTGGAGCATGGTGGCCTGCCAGTCGATGAACTCGTCGAACATGATCGCGATCCACAAGTCCGCATCCAGCAGTTCGTGCATCGACAGCGGCGGTACCGCTACGCCTTTGCGGTCAAATGCGCCGGGCAGGGTTTGATAGCCCGCGCGCTCCGAGCCGCGGTATTCGTTCTGTTTGTTGAGATCGCCATAGAGCCGCAGGAATTCCACCATGCGCTCGCGGTCGTCGGCGCCCAGCTGGTCGTCGAGCCGACGGCGATTGATGGCCTTGGTGAGGAGTTCGCTCATGTGCCCGCGGGTGTCGGCCATCGCCTGACGGATGCGGAAAGGCTTGCCGCCCTGCACGCGATCCGAGCGCATGAAGGCGCTGCGGCTTTGATTGACCTCGGTTTCCAGCGCCACCCCAAACTTGCGGCAGTAGCCGAGCATCGTCTCGTGGTGGCTCGGCAGGCGCGCGGGACCGGCGTTGAAGTATTCGCCCTCATTAAATTGGCAGGTTTGTTCGCTGCCGTCGGTCATCGTCACCCGCGTACCGCGACGCACGCTCCAGTTGCGGCCGCCCACGCGTTCGCGGGCTTCGAGCACGGTCACCTCATAGCCCGCTTCACGCAGTTCGTAGGCCGACACCAGCCCGGCCATGCCGGCGCCCAGGATCACTACCCGCGTTTTCTTTTCCGCCCGAGGCAAACGGAGCGGGGCGGCGGGGTCGGTGTCGCCGGTCATGCCCAGCGCGCGCATCGAGGTATACGCCGCGCCAAAGCCGCCGACGGCGGCGATGCGGGACAGAAACTCCCGGCGGCTGGTCACGGGCGGCGGGCGGCGCGAATCAGCGCGGCGCCCCGTTCGGCAATCATCAGCGTGGGCGAGTTGGTGTTGCCGGAAGTAATGGTGGGCATGACGGAGGCGTCGATCACCCGCAGCCGGCCGATGCCGCGCACGCGGAGCTCGGGATCGGTCACCGCGTTGGCGTCGTCCGTGCGGCCCATGGCGCAGGTGCCCACCGGATGGAAAATCGTGGTGCCGATGCGGCCGGCGGCCTCGGCCAGCGCCTCGTCGGTATCCGGCCCCGGACCCGGCAGATATTCCTGCGGGAAGTAGGGCGCGAGCGCCGGCTGGCTGACGATGCGCCGCGTGAGGCGTAGCGCATGCGCGGCGGTGGCGCGGTCGGCTTCGTGGCTGAGATAACAGGGCGCGATGGCGGGCGGCGTGGCCGGCAAGCTGTCTTTGATGTGCACATAGCCGCGCGAGGCCGGGCGCAGCGTGCAGACGCTGGCGGTGAAGGCCGGGAAGTCGTGCAAGGGATCGCCAAATTTATCCAGCGACAGGGGCTGCACGTGGTATTCGATATCGGGCCGTTCCAGCCCCGGCTGCGAGCGCGTGAAGAGCCCGAGCTGGCTCGGCGCCATGCTCAGCGGCCCGCTGCGGAACAGCGCGTATTCGAGCCCCATCAGCGCCTTGCCCCACAGGCTGTTGGCCTGACGGTTGAGGGTTTTGATCCCCTGCACTTTGTAAATCATGCGCAGCTGCAGATGGTCCTGCAGATTGCCGCCCACGCCGGCAAGTTCGTGCACCACCGGAATCCCGCGCGCCTGCAGCAGCGCCGCCGGGCCGATGCCTGAGCGCTGCAGAATCGCCGGCGAGCCGATGGCGCCGGCGGTGAGCACGGTCTCAAGGCGGGCGTGGGCGAAGTAGCGCACGCCGCCCAGTTCAAACTCCACGCCGCGCGCGATGCGGGCCGCGAACAGCAGTTTATCGATCAGCGCGCCGGTCACCACGCGCAGATTGGGTCGCTCTTGTGCGGGGCGCAGAAAGGCCTTGCTCGCGCTCCAGCGCACGCCGCGCCGCTGGTTCACCTCAAAATTGCTCACGCCGTTGTTGTCGCCGCGATTGAAGTCCGGGGTGGCCGCGATGCCGGCCTGCGTGGCGGCTTCGGCAAAGCGATCCAGCAAATCCCAGCGCAAACGCTGTTGCTCCACGCGCCACTCGCCGCCCGCGCCGTGCAGCGCGTCGCCGCCGCGCCAGTGGTCTTCGCTGCCTTTGAATACCGGCAAGACCGACGCCCAGTTCCAGCGCGAGTCGCCGGTGAGCGCAGCCCAGTGGTCGTAGTCCTGCGCCTGTCCGCGCAGATAGAGCATGGCGTTGATGGAAGACGACCCGCCCAGCACGCGGCCACGGGCATACATGATGGAGCGGCCGTTCAGGCCAGCTTCGGGCTCGGTGCGATAGCACCAGTCGGTGCGCGGGTTACCGATGCAAAAGAGATAGCCCACGGGAATGTGGATCCAGATCCAGTTGTCGCGCCCGCCGGCTTCCAGCAACAGCACTTTGACGTCCGGATCCGCCGACAGGCGATTCGCCAGCACGCAGCCGGCGGTGCCGCCGCCGACGATGATGTAGTCGAACTCGCCGAAGTCCCGCGCCACGCTCATTGGTTCACCGGCATCACAAATTCAGGCCCTTTGGCGATGGATTCCGGCCAGCGCTGCATCACGCTCTTGTAGCGCGTGTAGAAGCGCACGCCTTCTTCGCCGTAGGCGTGATGGTCGCCGAACAGGCTTTGCTTCCAGCCACCAAACGAGTGCCAGGCCATGGGCACGGGAATGGGCACGTTCACGCCCACCATGCCCACCTTGATGCGATTCACAAACGCCTGCGCGGTGCCGCCGTCGCGGGTGTAGAGCGACACGCCGTTGCCGAAGGGATGGTCGTTGATGAGCGCCACCGCCGCGGCGAAGGTCGGCACGCGCACCACGCACAGCACCGGCCCAAAAATCTCGTCCTGATAAATCGACATCGCCGGCGTGACGTGATCAAACAGGCTCGCGCCAAGGAAATATCCGTTGCCACACTGCGCCGGCAGCCCCTGACGACCGTCCAGCAGCAGGCTCGCGCCTTCTTTCACGCCGGTTTCGATATAGCCCGCCACGCGGTCGCGATGTGCGGCGGTGACCAGCGGGCCGATGTCGATGTTCTCAGTCAGCCCGCTGCCGATGGTGAGCTTGGCCGCGCGGGTTTTCACGCGCTCGATGAGCTCGTCGGCCACATCGCCCACCACCACCGCGACCGAGATCGCCATGCAGCGCTCGCCGGCCGAGCCGTAGGCCGCGCCGATGAGGCCGTCGGCCGCCTGATCCAGATCCGCATCCGGCATCACGATCAAATGATTCTTCGCGCCGCCCAGCGCCTGCGCCCGCTTGCCGTGGTGGGCGGCGGTTTCGTAGATATAGCGCGCGATGGGCGTCGAACCCACGAACGACACCGCCGAGATATCCGGATGCGAAAGCAGCGCGTCCACCGCCAGTTTGTCGCCCTGCACGACGTTGAACACGCCCGGCGGCAGGCCGGCTTCGCGCAGCAGTTCGGCGGTGAGCAGCGAGGCCGACGGGTCGCGCTCGGAGGGTTTGAGAATGAAGGCGTTGCCACAGGCCAGCGCCATCGGCGCCATCCACATGGGCACCATGAACGGAAAGTTGAACGGTGTGATCCCGGCCACCACGCCGAGCGGCATGCGCTGGCTCCAGTGGTCGATGCCGCCGCCAATGCCGTGCGAATGCTGGCCCTTGAGCAGCTGCGGTGCGCCGCAGGCAAACTCGATGACCTCCAGCCCGCGCTGCACTTCGCCGGCGGCGTCGGGTAGGGTCTTGCCGTGTTCCAGCGTGATTAATCGCGCGAGGTCTTTGGTGTGACGGTCCACCAGATCCTTGAACTTGAAGAGCACCCGCGCCCGGCGCTGCGGCGCCCATTCCGACCATTCCCCAAACGCCTTCAGGCTGCTCGCCACCGCGCGCGCCACGTCGGCCGCTTCGGCCAGAATCACCTCGCGCGCCTGCGCCCCTTGCGCCGGATCAAACACCGGCGCCACGCGCTGGCTGCCGCCAAGGTCGAGTTCGTTGTTAATCCAGTGGCCGATGCGCGCGAGCGGGTCGAGGTGGGCGAGGGACATGAGCGGGCTCCGGAGTTGCAATAGGGGAATTGGAACGCGGGGCCGGGAAAAAAGCCAATGGCGCGTTCGGGGGAGGTGAGCGGGTGGGTTAGCGGACTTTCCCGGGAGCCTGCGGAATTGGCTTAAGCCCCCTCCAACGTCGCTATCAGCAACTCTTCCTGCTCGCGCTCGGAGGCAAACGGTGGCATCAGGGCATCGCGGGACAGGAGGCGCTTACGCTCCAAGAGGGAATGAAGATTCTCGTCGAAGGACCGCCGCCCATCCGGCAACGTAGCAATTGGAATATGCACACTAACGGGTCGCGTTTGGCCAATTCTCAACACGCGAGCGGTACTTTGATCCTCCACAGCGGGGTTCCACCAACGCGATAGATGAAGGACATGATTGGCGCTGGTGAGGGTCAGGCCA
>CANFVX010000181.1 GCA_947450495.1 Gammaproteobacteria bacterium | reverse complement strand
TGCCCGGTTACACCGTCGCTGGTAAAACCGGCACCACCCGGCGCAACAACGGCGCCAAAGGTTATGAAGAGAAGAGTTACCGCTCATTTTTCGCCGGATTTTTGCCCGCCAATGCGCCCAAGTTGATCGGCGTCGTGATGATCGATAACCCGCGCGGTTCGGAATATTACGGCGGGCTGGTGGCGGCCCCGGTGTTCTCCTCTGTCATGCAGGAAGCGGCGCGTATCTTCAATCTCACGCCGGACCGTCCAGAAGACCGCGGCATTGTGCCTCCGCGTTTTGCCGCGTGGACGCAGCCGACCAATCAGATCGCCGCGCAAAATCCATGATGGTCGCTGTGCAAACATCGCCTCGACAGTTATCGAATTTGCTTCACGGGCTCGTGTCGCGCCCGTTGACCGTCGACTGTGAGATTTCCGGGCTGGCGATTGACAGTCGGCGGGTGCGCCCCGGCGATTGTTTTCTCGCCTACAGCGGGACGCATGAAGACGGCATCCGGTACATCAAAGACGCCGAAGCGGCAGGCGCTGCTGCAGTACTGGTGGAGCAGGTAGACGTGCTACCGCGCCTTTCGATCCCCGTCCTGGGCATTCCCCAACTTCGCCAGCGCGTCGCGCTGATCGCCAGCCGGTTCTATCAGGAACCCGCGCGCGACATGCAGCTGATTGCCATCACTGGCACGAATGGCAAAACGACCACCGCTCATCTTTGTGCGCAGGCGCAGCGGGTGCTGTTTGGTCGCAGCGGTTACTTTGGCACCCTGGGCTACGGTCCGCTTGATGCGCTGGAGCAGGGACCTAACACCACGCCCGACCCCGTGACTTTTCAGCGCGTGTTGGCTGCGCTGGCAGCTGACGACTGCGCCCACGTCGCGCTTGAAGCCTCGTCGCACGCCCTCAGCCAGGGCCGTCTGGATGAACTCCCGATCGGGGTGGCAGTGTTTACCGGTCTGGGACATGACCATCTCGACTATCACGGCACCCCCGAAGCATACGGCGAAGCCAAGCAACGGCTTTTCCGCCATCCGGGGCTGTCGGCGGCGGTGATTAATCTGGCAGACGCCTACGCGGGGGCTATTCGCCACGCGGTCAGCCCGGCGGCTCGAATCTATACCTTCAGTCTGCAGCCCGACGGACCGCGCGCCGACGTACAAGCCCGCCAAGTCACCTGTGACCGGCATGGCATCAACATGCAGATCGGCACCTGGCAAGGCGAGCTCAGTCTCCAAAGTCCGCTGCTGGGGGAATTCAACGCGCAGAACTTGCTGGCCGCGCTCACGGCGCTGATGGCCAGCGGGGTGTCCGGCACGGATGCGGCGCATGCGCTGTCACAGGCGGTGCCGGTGCGTGGCCGGATGGAGCTATTAGGCGGCAGCAAGGGCCAGCCCCTTGTTTGCGTTGATTACGCCCATTCACCGGACAGCCTTGAACGCGTCTTGCAGGCTTTGCGCTTGTCCGGTCTCAAACGTCTGATTTGCGTGTTCGGCTGCGGCGGCGATCGGGATACCAGCAAGCGCGGCCCCATGGGGGCGATTGCCGAGCGTCTGGCCGACGACGTGGTGGTCACCAGCGACAATCCTCGCGGCGAAGATGCAGCCGCGATCGCCGCCCAAATTCTGGCGGGCATGCAACATCCGCAGCGAGCGCACTGGATTAGCGATCGCGCTCTGGCCATTCGCACGGCCATCGCGCTGGCCGGGCCCGATGATGTTGTGCTGCTGGCGGGCAAAGGTCACGAATCAACCCAGACCACGGGCAATGTCGTGATCCCGCTGGATGACGCCGCACTTGCGCGCCAGATACTCGGGGAGACAGTGCGTGATTGAAGGCTCGTTCAACGCGCTCAGTCACGTGCTCAACGGCCGCTTGGTGGGCGCGGATGCGCCGTTCCACGGCTTAAGCACGGACACTCGCGCGCTAACGCCGGGCAATCTTTTCGTCGCCCTCAAGGGCGAGCGCTACGACGCCCACGACCTGCTGGTCGACGCCGTTGCCGCCGGCGCGGCGGGCCTGGTGGTCGAGCGCGAAGCGGATCTCGCCGCGCCTCAGATCGTGGTGGCCGATACCCGCCGTGCGCTCGCGGATTTGGCCCGTGACTGGCGTCGCCGCCACGCAATACCGGTGGTCGCCATCACCGGCAGCAACGGCAAGACCACCACCAAGGAACTGGTCGCGAGCATCCTGCGTCAGCAAGGTGAGACGCTGGCCACCGTCGGCAATCTGAATAACGACATCGGCGTTCCGCTCACTTTGTGCGGGCTCGGCGCCGAGCATCGCTATGCGGTGATTGAGATGGGCGCGAACGGACCCGACGACATCGCGCAGCTGGTCGCGATTGCCGAGCCGGATGTCGCACTGGTGACGATGTGTGGACCGGCGCACCTGGCGGGTTTCGGCTCGCTGGCGGGCGTCGCTCGCGCCAAAGGCCAGATTTACGCCCAGTTGAAGGCGGGCAATACCGCCATCATTAATCTCGACGACCCTTTCCACGCGCAATGGGAGGGAACTGCCGCACCGGCGCGCCTGCTCGGTTTTGGACTGAGCGAATCGGCGTCGATCACCGCTCGCGATATCAGGCCTTTGCCCCTCGGCGAAGGCTCATCCTTCACGCTCTCCATCGACCGCGCCTGCACCGAGGTTCACCTGCCGCTCGATGGCTTGCATAACGTGCGCAACGCCCTCGCGGCGGCGGCCGTTGGGGCCGCGCTGGCACTGCCCTTGCCGCTGATTCGCGCCGGTCTGGAAAGCGTCGCGCCGGTGAAAGGTCGTCTCAACGTGCGGCGCACAGGCCGGGGCCTGATCGTGATCGACGATACCTACAACGCCAATCCTGCCTCTCTGGCAGCGGCGGTGGGGATTTTGGCCGAGCAAACCGGACGGCGCTGGCTGGTGTTGGGTGATATGCGTGAACTCGGTCCGGACGCGGTCTCAATCCATCGGGAGGCCGGCCGCGCCGCGCGGGAGGCCGGTATCGATCGCCTGCTGGGCATCGGTGAGTTGGCCGCTGAGGCCGTCGCCGCCTTTGGCGCGAACGCCAAGGCCTTCGCCACACGCGAAGAAGCGCTGCAATTCATGGCCGACAGCGAACTGTCTGAGCTCACGCTACTGGTCAAAGGCTCGCGCTCGATGCAACTCGATTTGTTGGTGAAGGCCTTGATGGCTGGCCCAGAGGTAACCACATGCTGATGTTGCTGGCCGAGTGGCTCGCCCAATACGAATCGGGTTTCCGCGTTTTCCAGTACCTGACCCTGCGCACTGTGCTGGCCGCCATGACCTCCTTGTTCATTGCGCTACTGGTCGGGCCGCTCATGATCAAGCGGCTGACGCTGCGGCAGATTGGGCAGACCGTTCGTGATGATGGCCCCAAGAGTCATCTCTCGAAGGCGGGCACGCCCACTATGGGCGGCGCGCTGATTCTGGTGGCGATCGCGGTCAGTACGCTGCTCTGGACCAATCTGGAGAATCGCTTTGTGTGGCCGGTGCTGGCGACCACGCTGTGCTTCGGCGCGATTGGCTGGGTGGACGATTACCTCAAGCTTTCGCGCAAGAACCCCAAAGGCCTTGCCGCCCGCAAGAAGTATTTCTGGCAGTCGCTGGTGGCGATCGCGGTGGCGACGCTGCTGTATCAAACCGCGCTGGTGCCCGCCGAAACCCGGCTTATCGTGCCCTTCTTCAAAGGGGTGGCCATTGAGCTCGGACTGTTTTACATCGCGTTTAGCTATTTCGTGATCGTCGGTACGAGTAATGCGGTCAATCTGACCGACGGCCTCGACGGACTGGCGATTCTGCCCACCGTGCTGGTGGCCGGCGCGCTGATTGTTTTTGCCTACGTCACCGGCAACGTGAAGTTCTCGCATTACCTCGCTTTGCCCTATGTGCCTGGCGCAGGCGAAATGTGCGTGTTCTGTGCCGCGATTGTGGGTGCGGGGCTGGGCTTTTTATGGTTCAACACCTATCCCGCCCAGGTCTTCATGGGCGATATCGGGGCCTTGGCTCTGGGCGGCGCGCTCGGCATCGTGGCCGTGGTGATTCGTCAGGAGCTGGTGCTGTTCCTGATGGGCGGGGTGTTTGTGGCCGAGACCGTGTCGGTCATTCTGCAGGTGGCCTCCTTCAAGCTCACCGGCAAACGCATCTTCCGCATGGCGCCGCTGCATCATCACTTTGAGCTCAAAGGCTGGCCCGAGCCGCGCGTGATCGTGCGATTCTGGATTATTACCGTGGTGCTGGTGTTGCTGGGCCTCACGAGTCTGAAAATCAGATGAGCACGCCCGCCGCCCCACCGCCCGCACCCGCCTACGCGCAGCAGCGCTGGGGCGTGTTCGGGATGGGCGTGACCGGCGTGTCGTTGGCGCGGCATCTCATCGCGGGCGGGGCACGCGTGCGCTGTGTGGATACTCGCGCCGAGCCCGCAGGGCGGCATTCGCTGGCGGCGCTCAACGAGCACATCGACTGGCGCTGCGGTGAAATCGACGCCGGTCTCTTGCTCGACTGCGACAGCATCGCCGTCAGCCCCGGGGTGCCGCTCGATCACCCGGCTTTGCGCGCGGCCGCTCAGCGCCAGATCCCGCTGGTAGGCGATATCGAACTCTTCGCCCGACGCGCACTCGCGCCCAGCGTTGGCATCACCGGCTCGAACGGCAAAAGCACCGTGACCACCTTGGTGTGGCAGATTCTCGAAGCGGCGGGATTCGCGGTGCGCGCGGGGGGCAACCTCGGCACTCCGGCCCTCGACCTATTGGGCGCTCCCGAGCCGGATTACTACGTGCTGGAACTCTCCAGCTTCCAGTTGGACTTGACCTCGCAACTCGACGCCGCAGTGGCCTGCGTGCTGAATGTGTCGCCCGACCACCTCGACCGCCACGGCACGCTCGCCCATTACGCCGCGGCCAAGGCGCGCATCCTGCCGGGCGCCCGCGAGATCGTGCTCAATGCCGACGACCCGGTCGTCGCGGCAATGGCGCCCGCGGGTGTTGCTATCCGCTGGTTTGGCGAAGCGCGCGAGAACGCCCACTACCACTTGGCCGAACACCAAGGCGAGCGCTGGCTGTGCTGTGGTGATGAAGCCCTCATGCCGGCCCATGCGCTCGGGATCGCGGGCTTTCATAACGAATTGAACGCGCTGGCCGCCTTCGCGATCACCGACGCCCTGGGCGTGCCGCGTGACGCGCAACGCTCGGCGCTGGCCGCTTTTGAGGGCCTGCCGCACCGTTGCCGTCGGGTGGGCATGCGCGACGGCGTGGAATGGTTCGACGATTCAAAAGCGACCAACATCGGGGCCGCCGCCGCCGCCATTGCCGGGCTACTGCGGCATCGCGCGGGTGTGCTGATTGCGGGCGGTCAGGGCAAGGGCGCTGATTTCCGCGAACTGCGGCCGGCCATCGCAGGCCGCGTGCATACCTTGGTACTGCTGGGGGAAGACGCGGCTTTGCTGGCGCAAGCGCTGGGGGATCTGGCGCGCGTCGAACACGCCACCACTATGACCGAGGCGGTCCGCCTCGCCGCCGCCGCCGCACAATCTGGCGACGCCGTGTTGTTGAGTCCAGCCTGCGCGAGCTACGACATGTTTGAAGGCTACGCCCATCGCGGGCGTCTGTTCACGGCCGCCGTGCAGGAGTTATTGGCCGCATGAAACAGCATGCCACCCGCAAACCGCTGCCCCGCGCCATCGTGCATAACGAGCCCACCTTCGATCGCTGGCTCATCTGCGTGCTCGTCGCCATCGTCTCGCTGGGGGTGGTGATGGTGGCCTCGGCATCGATCTCCATTGCAGCCCGCAGCCATGGCTATGAGTTCTATTACGTACAGCGTCACCTCATCTCCTTGAGCATAGGCGCCGGGTCGGGCTACCTGCTGTACCGTCAAGGGCTTGATTGGGTGCGGCGATGGAGTCCTCACGCCCTTCTGCTTGCCGGGGGCTTGCTGGTGCTGGTGCTCATCCCCGGCATTGGGCATCGGGTGAACGGCGCCTCCCGCTGGCTCGCGTTCAAGGGCATCACGATCCAGTCTGCCGAAGTCGCCAAGCTGGCCATGATCGTCTACCTCGCGGGTTATCTGGTGCGGCATCAGGACCAGGTACGCCACAAGCTCAGAGGCTTCATGAATCCGATCGGGGTGCTGACCTTGCTTGGCTTGCTTCTCATTCAGGAGCCCGATATGGGCACCACCGCAGTCTTGTCCGCGACCACGCTCGGCATGGTGCTACTGGCCGGCGCGCCCATCCCCACCTTCGCCTGCATCGGCACGTTAATCGCTGGCGTATTCGGCGGGCTGGTGGTGCTGGAACCCTATCGACTCGCGCGCTGGATCAGTTTCCGCGATCCCTGGCAGCACGCCGATGGCTCCGGTTATCAGCTAGCGCAGTCGCTCATCGCCTTCGGGCGCGGCCATTGGGTGGGCGTTGGTCTCGGCAATAGCGTGCAGAAATTGTTTTATCTGCCAGAGGTGCATACGGACTTTATTTTTGCCGTCATCGGCGAGGAACTGGGCGTGGCGGGCACGATGCTGGTGATCGCGTTATTCCTGTTTCTCGTGTGGCGGATTTTCCGGATCGGCGCACGGGCCGAGGCTGCGGGGCAAGACTTCGCGGCCAATCTGGCCTATGGCGTGGCGCTGCTTATCGGCATCGAAGCCTTTTTCAATATCGGGGTGAACATCGGCTTCTTCCCGACCAAGGGCCTCACCCTGCCGTTCATCAGCTATGGCAACAACAGCACCATCATCATGTGCCTCGCGGCGGCGTTGGTGTTCCGGGTGGCCTATGAGTCGCGCGCCGAGCGACCCGCCAGCGCCCCGGTTGAAGTCACCGATCGGCCAGCGCCGGAGTTGGCCTATGACTAGGCGCGTGATGATTCTGGCCGGCGGCACCGGCGGTCACATCTACCCGGCATTGGCGGTGGCGGAGGTGCTGCATGCCGAAGGCGTGGGCTTGCGTTGGCTAGGTTCGGCGGGCGGTATGGAAACCCGAATTGTGCCCAAGGCCGGCATCGAAATTGTGGAAATGATGGTGTCGGGCTTGCGTGGCCGCGGCGCGCTGGGCTGGGTGATGGCGCCGTTCATGCTGAGTCTCGCCACCTGTCAGGCGATTCTCGCCATCCTCCGTTTTCGGCCGGGGGTCGTGCTGGGCATGGGCGGCTTTGTGAGCGGGCCCGGCGGGCTCGCGGCCTGGCTGTGTCGCCGACCGCTGGTCGTGCACGAGCAGAACGCGATTCCAGGCCTGACCAATCGC
>CANFVX010000180.1 GCA_947450495.1 Gammaproteobacteria bacterium | reverse complement strand
CTCGCTTTCGAACATCGCGCGCTTGAGCCCCTGAAGTTCCCACAGCACATGCGGCATGGCCGCGTTGGGGAAATACAGATTGTTCACGCCGGAAACACGCTTAGGGTCCAGATAGAAGCCGTTGAGATAGCTGTATAGCCAGTCCGCGCCGCGCGATCGAGCCACGACAGACAAGTCGGGCGGCGCTACACCGAACCAGGACTGCCCATCCTCCGGCCGCATCGCGACCAACATGGGCTCGCCGACTTTGTCCGTCGTGAACATGAGGTTGGCCTTCAGCACATCTTCGGGGATGCCGAGGTCAGCGGCAACCCGGTTGTACCGCATGTACTGAGCCGAGTGGCAACTCACGCAGTAGTTGACGAACGTCTTCGCGCCACGTTGCAGCGAGGCCCGATCGCTCAGATTGACGTTCGCATTCTGCAGTTTCAGCCCACCTTCGTTCGCCACCGCGAACTGCGTGAAGGCCGCCAGAAGTATCGTTGCGAGCAAGCTACGCATCACATCGTCACCCGTTCAGGAACTGGCTTGGTCTTATCAAGCTTTGTGTAGATAGGCATTAGCAGGAAGAACAAGAAGTAAATCACTGTGCAGACCTGTGCCACCAGCGTTCTGGCTGCCGTCGGCGGTTGCACGCCAAGGTAACCAAGGATCAGGAAACAGAGGATGAAGATCGTTAGCGCCGTCTTGTAAAGGCCACCGCGATAGCGAATCGACTTCACCGGGCTACGGTCCAGCCAGGGTAAGAAGAAGAACGACAGCACGCCTAGCCCCATGAACACCACACCCCAGACCTTGGCGTCGATCCACAGGAAGTTGATCGTGTTCGCCCGCAGGATTGAGTAGTACGGCGTGAAATACCACACCGGAGCAATATGCTGAGGGGTACTCATTGGATTGGCCGGGATGAAGTTGTTGGCTTCAAGGAAGTAGCCGCCCATTTCAGGCCCGAAGAACACCACCGCGGAGAAGATGATCAAGAAGACCGTCAGCCCCACCAGATCTTTCACGGTGTAGTAGGGGTGGAACGGAATGCCGTCTAGCGGCTTGCCGTTCTCATCCTTCTTCTTCTTGATCTCAACGCCATCCGGGTTGTTCGAACCCACTTCATGCAGCGCGATGATGTGCAGGAACACGAGCCCTGCGATCGCGAAGGGCAAGGCGATGACGTGCAGGGAGAAGAACCGGTTGAGCGTGATGTCAGATACCACGTAGTCGCCGCGAATCCACTCGGCCAGCGTGCCACCGATGACCGGAATCGCGCCGAACAGCGAGATAATCACCTGCGCTCCCCAGAAAGACATCTGTCCCCACGGCAGGAGGTAGCCCATGAAGGCCTCAGCCATCAGCGCGAGATACAAGCACATGCCCAAGATCCACACGAGTTCGCGCGGTTGCTTGAACGAGCCGTACAGCAGCGCTCGCATCATGTGGAGATAAATCACGATGAAAAACGCCGAGGCGCCCGTGGAATGGAGGTAGCGGATAAGCCAGCCCCAATCGACGTCACGCATGATGTACTCGACGGAACCAAACGCGGTCGTGGCGTCCGGCTTGTAGTTCATCACCAGGAAGATACCGGTGAGTACCTGAATGACGAACACCACCAACGACAGGGCGCCGAAGTAGTACCAGAAGTTAAAGTTTTTGGGCGCGTAATACTTGGCGAGGTGATCGTCCCAGAGACTCATCAGCGGGAAGCGATCGTCCACCCAGTCGCGCAATTCGGTGAGTTTGTTGGTAATCAGGCTCACGCTGCGGCTCCTTTATCTTCGCCCACCATAATTTTGGTATCGCTGAGGAATCGATACGGCGGTACGACCATGTTCAGAGGAGCAGGCACGCCATCAAACACACGCCCGGCCAGGTCAAATTTTGAGCCATGGCAGGGGCAGAAGAAGCCGCCCTTCCAAGTCCCGCCGACTTCCGGCGCGCCGACCTGCGGCACATAGTTCGGGGAGCAACCTAGATGAGTACAGATGCCTACTAGCACTAGATATTCCGGCTTCTCTGAACGCCAGGCGTTCTTAGCGTATTCAGGCTGCTCGGATTTATCAGAGTTGGCGTCGCGGAGCGTAGTCGGATCAAAACTCTTAAGGGTTTCGACCATTTCCGGCGTGCGCCGAACAACCCATACCGGCTTACCGCGCCATTTTTGAACGAGGCGCTGACCGGATTCGAGTTTGCTGATATCCACTTCAACCGGTGCGCCGATGGCCTTGGCTCTAGCGCTGGGCTGGAAGGAGGATACAAAGGGTACTGCGGTGAAAGCGGCGCCAATTCCCCCGATCACGACTGTCGTGCCGGTGAGAAAGCGGCGTCTGCGAGTATCGACGGCGTCGTCACTCATGGTCTGAAACGTCTCCTGTTGCTGGACCGCTCCGTGGTCCCGGATAAAACGACGGCCCCGTCTAAATTCAGCGAAACCCTAGGGGTCACAGTGGCCGTGGGGCACGGCCGTCTCTGACGCGAAGGCGACTCTTAACGGCGGCGAGTATAGCATCAAAATTTCGTGCGACAGACCGAAAAAAACCTCGGTCAGACCCGAGTTGTCGATTGGTCATCGTCGACTAGTCGTAGCTCCGCTGACCGGGCGTGGGCGGTAAGGCCTTCCGCGTGCGCAAGCGTTGATGCAAGGCGTCCGAGGCGAGAGGCAGCTGCCGAATCAGGCTCAATAATCGAAGACCGCTTCTGAAAATCGTAGACGCCAAGCGGCGAGGAAAAACGCGCCGTCCCGGCCGTGGGCAGTACGTGATTTGGACCGGCGCAGTAGTCGCCAAGCGGTTCATTGGCGTAGCGGCCCATAAAAATGGCGCCGGCATGCCGAATGTGCGGCAACAGCGCCCGCGGGTTCTCAACCGAGAGTTCCAGATGCTCAGGCGCGATGCGATTCGTCAGGCTGACAGCCTCCTCCAGATCGCGGACCAGAATGAGCGCGCCCCGGCCTTGCAAAGACTGGCCGATGATGTTTGCCCGGGGCATGTCTGGCAGCAGGCGCTCGATGCTGGCAGCGACACGCTCCAGAAAGTCGGCATCGGGCGTGAGCAAGATCGCCTGCGCCTGCTCGTCGTGTTCGGCCTGCGAGAAGAGGTCCATCGCCACCCAGTCGGGGTGCGTTTTGCCGTCGCAAACCACCAGAATCTCCGAGGGCCCGGCAATCATGTCGATCCCGACTCGCCCAAATACCTGCGCCTTCGCAGTGGCGACATAGATATTTCCGGGACCAACAATTTTATCGACCGCCGGCACGGTGGCCGTGCCGAACGCCAGAGCAGCTACAGCCTGCGCACCACCAATGGAAAACACGCGGTCAACGCCGGCGATCCGTGCGGCGGCGAGCACCACCGGCTCAATCTGGCCGTGGGGTGCCGGGACGACCATGATGACTTCTCGCACCCCGGCAACTTTGGCCGGAATCACATTCATCAACACTGACGAGGGATACGAGGCTTTGCCGCCGGGCACATACACGCCAGCGCGGTCGAGCGGTGTGATTTGCTGGCCGAGCACGGTGCCTTCGCCGTCGGCGTATTCCCAGGACTGCTGGATTTGACGCGCGTGATAGTTGCGAATTCGCGCTGCCGCAGATTCCAGCGCACCGAGCACTTCGGGGCTTACCTGTGCCGCGCTGTTGTTGAGGTCGTGGACTTCAAGTTCGGGCGCAGATCCAACCGCTCGGTGGTCAAAACGATTCGTGTATTCAACGAGGGCGGCATCACCGCGCCGGCGAACATCCTGAACGATTGTCCGCACGGTGGCCTGCACGGCGTCGTCAGTATCGTAATCGTAGGCGAGAAGCGCAGTGAGCCGGGATTCAAAATCAGGGTCGGTGCTCGACAGCCGCCGGGGCATTCCGATCATGCAGCGCTCCAGGGCGAAGACTCCCCGACCGCCGCCGCGAGCGCGCCGATGAGTGAGGTCACCCGGGCGTGTTTGGTCTTCATGGAAGCCTTGTTGACGATGAGCCGGGAACTGATATCACAGAGATGTTCCAGCGGCGCCAGACCGTTCGCCCGCAGCGTATTTCCCGTATCGACCACATCGACGATGCGGTCAGCCAGCCCGACCAGGGGCGCGAGTTCCATCGAACCATACAGCTTGATGACTTCGACCTGCACGCCTTGCTCGGCGTACCAGCGACGGGTAATGCCTTCATATTTGGTGGCAACCCGCAAACGACCCGGCTGTTCAGCAGCGCCGACCGGTCCGGCAACCATCAGTCGGCAACGCGCAATCTTGAGATCGAGCGGTTCGTAGTAACCGCTTCCGTCGTACTCCAGCAGCACGTCTTTCCCCGCCACGCCGACGTCAGCCGCGCCATACTCCACATAAGTCGGGACATCGCTTGCCCGCACGACCACCATTTTGACCCCTGGGTCGGTGGTCTCAAGGATCAGTTTGCGCGTGGTGTTAAGGTCATCCAGCGGAGCGATGCCAACCTGGGCGAGCAAGGGCAACGCATCGTTGAGAATGCGCCCTTTGGACACCGCGATAATGAGTTGGTCGCCGGATGGAAGGCTATTCATGCTAAGGCCCCGTCTGAACTCAGGCCGGCACTCGCCTGATTTGCGCACCCAGATTTGAGAGCTTTTCTTCGATCGTCTCGTAGCCGCGATCGATGTGGTAGATGCGTTCGACCTCGGTTGCGCCCTCCGCTACCAGTCCGGCCAGCACCAGACTCGCCGACGCGCGCAAGTCGGTTGCCATCAGCGGCGCACTCTTCAGTTGCGGCACGCCCGTGATGATGGCGGTGTTACCTTCCACTTTGATTTGAGCCCCCATGCGCTGGAGTTCAAGCACGTGCATGAAGCGATTTTCGAACACCGACTCGGTAATCACGCCCGTGCCTTCCGCCATCGCGTTCAGCGCGGTGAATTGCGCTTGCATATCGGTCGGGAAGCCGGGGTAAGGCGAGGTGTGCAAACTGACTGCACGCGGTCGACGCCCATCCATTTTCAATTCGATCCAGCTGTCGCCGGAAGTGATCTGTGCCCCAGCCTCGGTCAGCTTCGAGAGCACTGCTTCCAGCAGCGCCGGGCGGGTATTTTTGAGCTTGACGTTACCCCCCGTCATCGCGGCCGCTACCAGATAGGTTCCGGTTTCAATGCGATCGGGCAGGATTTCGTAGGTGGTGCCGTGGAGTTCATCAACCCCTTCGATGCGCAGCGTATCGGTACCGGCGCCTTCGATTCTGGCGCCCATACTGATGAGGCAGTTGGCGAGGTCAACGACTTCAGGTTCGCGGGCCGCGTTGCGGATCACGGTAACGCCATCCGCCAGGGTTGCCGCCATCATCAGGTTTTCGGTACCGGTGACGGTCACCAGATCCATCCAGAGGTCTACGCCTTTCAGGCGTTTGGCAGTGGCGCGAATGTAGCCGCCATCGACGCTCAGGTCGGCCCCCATCGCGGCCAAGCCTTGCAGATGCAGGTTCACTGGACGCGAGCCGATGGCGCAGCCGCCCGGCAAAGACACATCCGCCCGACCAAATCGGGCCAATAGCGGTCCCAGCACAAGAATTGAGGCGCGCATCGTGCGGACTAACTCGTAAGGCGCAAAGAACTCGCGAATCGTCGAGCTATCGACGTGGACATTCATCTTCTCGTCCACCGTCAGTTCGAGCCCCATACGGCCCAACAGCTCCATCGTGGTGGTGATGTCGTGGAGGTGCGGCATATTGCACACCGTCACCGGCGAGGTCGCGAGCAGAGTGGCCGCCAGAATCGGCAGCGCCGCGTTCTTCGCGCCGGAAATGCGGATTTCACCCTGCAGGCGGGCGCCGCCCTGAATAATCAATTTGTCCATGAGGCCCTGATCTTAAAGCGTGGAGAACGGCTTTTGACGTTGCCACTCTTCGGAGGTAAGCGTCTGCAAGGACAGGGCGTGAATCGCCTGCTGCATGTGGTCGCCCAGCGCCTTGTACACCAGCTGGTGGCGCTTGACGGGGGACAGGCCGGTGAAGCCGTCGTACACCACGCGGGCGGCGAAATGCACACCGTCATCCCCGTCAACGGCGACTTCTGCGCCCTGCAAGCCGGCTTCGATCAGCTGCTGAATATTTTCTTTTCGCATAACTTGGGCGTTACCAGTCGCCGATTCGGCGCCTCAGGCGCCGAGGTCCTTGTTCTTGGCGTTAAGATTCTCGAGCAGCTTGTCGACGCCACCATCCTTGAGAATCGGTGAGAAAGATGACTTGAAGGTCTTCACCAGACTGATGCCATCGACTTCGACATCAAAAACCTTCCATTCGCCGGTCTTGTTGTGCAATCGGTAAACCACCGGGAGCACCTTGCCCACGGTCTGCTTGATGTTCTGACGAACGGTTGCGGTATTGGGGTTGTTAGCCGGCGGCACCGACGGGTATTCGACCGCCTGATCGGAGTATTCCAGCAGGGCGGTCGCATAGGTGCGGACCAACAGGCGGCGGAATTGCTCGACAAAAGCTTTCTGTTTCGCTTCTTCGGTCGTTTTCCAGGTCGCGCCCAGCACCCACTGGGACATGATTTCAAAATCGAAGTGCGGAAAAATCATTTCCGACACCAGCCTGTACATTTTCGCCGGGTCGGCGCGCAGGTTCTCTTTGTCACTCCGCACCCGCTGCATGACCTCTGTGGTCGTCGTTTGCACGATTTGCAGCGCGCTGTCGTCCGCGCGGAGCTTCGGCGCCAGCAACACGGCGCACATCATCAGGAACAGGCTGGCCAGAAATTGTCGCTTCATTCGAAGTTCTCCAAAGACAGCGCACCGCTCATTGGCGGCACAGAGGGTGCGGCATTACCGCAAGGGAGGAAAAACCGCTGGCACTGTAGCACAAAGGCCAGCGGCCCCGACAAGGCAAAAATCGGCAGCCCTTAGCCCGGATTTGGCTCGTCCTGCAGGATTTCGACCTTGTAGCCATCCGGGTCTTCAAGGAAGGCCAGCACCGTGCGGCCGCCCTTCATCGGACCCGCCTCGCGAATCACTTTTCCGCCCTTCGCCTTCACCCGATCACAGGTTGCGTACACGTCGTCCACCCCGATCGCAATGTGGCCATAGGCAGATCCCTGTTCGTAGGCGTCGGTATCCCAGTTGTGGGTCAGCTCAAGTACGGTGGAATTCATTTCATCGCCATAGCCCACAAACGCCAGAGTGAAACGACCTTCCGCATAGTCCTTGCGGCGGATGAGTTTCATATCAAGCACGTTGCAATAGAAATCGAGTGCCTTGTCGAGGTTGGTCACTCTCAGCATG
>CANFVX010000179.1 GCA_947450495.1 Gammaproteobacteria bacterium | reverse complement strand
TGACTCCTCGTCGCCGGCCATGATGGCGCGCTGAATGGGGGCCGCGCCGCGCCATCGCGGCAGGAGCGATGCGTGGACATTGATTGAGCCAAGGCGCGGCGCCTCCAGCACGCCGGCGGGCAGGATCTGTCCGTAGGCCGCCACGACGAGCAAATCGGCCTTCAATGCTGTGAAGTTCGCCATCGCGTCGGTGTCGCGCAGCGAGTGGGGTTGGAAGATTGGGAGACCTTGGGCGATAGCCAAGGCTTTGACCGCGCTTTCCCGGAGCTGCTGGCCGCGTCCCGCGGGCTTGTCGGGCTGGGTGTAGACGGCGATAACCGCCACGGACGGGTGGGCAATCAGGGCGGTAAGAGACGATGCCGCGAAGTCAGGCGTTCCAGCAAAAATGACCTTCAATTTGGGCACGATGGTTCCTGACAAGGATGACGAGAGGGTATCAATACCCCCGATGCTGGGAGAATCGGCGCGTCTGCTAGAGCGCCAGACGCTGCGCCTTTTCGAACTTGCGTCGAATTCTGGAGCGCTTGAGCGTGGACAAGCGGTCGACGAAAAGTTTCCCGTCCAAATGGTCTAGCTCGTGCTGGACGCATACCGCCAGCAGCCCCTCGCATTCCAGTTCGAAAGATTCGCCGTTGGTATTCATGGCCTTGACCCGGATCCAGGCTGCCCGCTCTACGGTGTCGTAGGTGTCGGGTACCGAAAGACAGCCCTCTTCCATGGTGTCCTTGCCGCGGGACTCAACAATTTCAGGATTAATGAAAATCTGCGGGGTATTGTTTTCACGTGAGATGTCGATCACGACAACCCGTTGGGCGATATTAATTTGAGGCGCCGCAAGTCCGATGCCCGGCGCCCGATACATGGTTTCCAGCATATCCGCTACGAGCTTGCGAAGTGCGTCGTCAAAATGCGTGACGGGCCGCGCTTTTTTGCGAAGTCTGGGGTCGGGGTAATGAAGTATCTCAAGGAGCGCCACGATTGCCTTTCCGGGCCTAGGGCTATAAAGAATATGGACTGGGTGTCGATCCATCAAGCTGAACGAGACCTGCAGCGACTGCTTTGACCTCCGGCGTTTAGCAATTGTTCATTGTCTGCTAAGCTGGTTTAACCTCCATGCGTAAGAGCATTGAAATGCATAGAAAAATATTCTTTTCTATGGTTCTTGTGTTCAGTCTGCCGGTCGCTTGGGCCGCTGATGTTCAATTGAACCCGGCCCATCCTCAAAGCTACACGGTAGTCAGAGGAGACACCCTGTGGGACATCGCGGGTCGGTTTCTGACCAGGCCCTGGCAATGGCCACAGGTTTGGCAAGGCAATCCGCAGATTAAAAACCCGAACCTGATCTATCCGGGCGATGAAATCACGCTGGTAGATGTGGACGGCAAAGCCATGCTTGCCTTACGACGAGGCGCGTCTAGCGGTCGTAACGTCAAGTTGACGCCCACTGTGCGCGAGTCTGTCCACGAACGCGCGATTCCTCCCATTCCTCTGGACGCTATTAACCAATTTTTGAGCCGTCCGCTGGTGCTGACCAAAGATGAGATAGATCTCGCGCCCTATGTTGTGGGAGGTCAGGATCAACATCTGACCATGGGCGCCGGGAGCAAACTCTACTTGCGGAGCCTAAATGGTCAAGTTGGCGATAGATTTACTGTCCTGCGCCCAGGCGGCGCGTACAAAGACCCCGCTTCGGGCGAAGTTTTAGGCTATGAAGCACTGCACATCGCCGACCTCACCATCACAAACGTTGGCGAGACCAGCACCGGGCTTGTGACATGGAATAATCGCGAGGTGCTGAAAGGGGACCGCGTGATGCCTCAAGAAAATGAGGAATATCCAGAATTTATTCCGCGCGGCCCGGACACCGCCGTCGACGGCGTGATTATCTCGGTAATCGATGGCGTCAGTCAGATAGGCCAGCACAAGGTTGTGGTGGTCAACAAAGGCACTCAGGACGGTTTGGCACCTGGCCATGTGCTGGGAGTCTTTCAGGCCGGCGAGCGCGTGAAGGACCCGGTCGGCACCGAAGTGGGCTATTTCCAGCGCAAGCAAGCCCGCGAAACAGCGACCGAGGCTAATCCTTCGTTCGTCGGTCGCATGATTGACCGCGCGACGGATGGCCTTCGCCACGGCAAGCTCAAAGTCGATCAGGCCTTGGGTGAAAAAATCGGTGGAGAGCCGCAGGAAATTAACCTGCCGGAAGAGCGTGCCGGCGAAGTCATGATTTTCCGGACGTTTGACCGCGTGAGTTATGGGCTGGTGATGAACACCCAACGCCCTATCCATCTCGAGGACAAAGTCCGCAATCCTTGAACCCGTCTTGTCGAGTGCCCCGGGTGCCGGGGTATCCTGCCGGTCAATGGACAAAGGATTGGACATTGAGCGCCTCGCGCTAATTGCTGTCGCCCATGCGGCCTTGCAGGGCCGCCATGAGCCACTGCTTCGCCTCATCTATCTCATCAACCGCAACTGTCTGGAAGGCAAAAGCGTCGAAGCGCAGTCACGAGAACTGCAGCGGGAAGCGGGCAGTTTCGGTCAGCCATTGGATTGGACCGTGCGAGAGCGCTGTGAGCGGTGGCTTGCGACGTCCGGCAATCGCCTGTTGGTCTTTGGTGACCAAGCGTATCCCTCACTACTGCAGGAAATCCCGAAACCCCCACCCGTGCTATTCGCCAGCGGTCGGTCGGAACTGCTTCTAGCAACGCAAATTGCGGTGGTCGGTAGCCGTCGAGCCACTTCCGCCGGGCGGGAAAATGCCTACGCGTTGGCGCGTGGCCTGGCGGATGCTGGGCTGGTGGTCACAAGCGGACTTGCGAGCGGCATCGACTCCGCTGCGCATCGGGGCGCGCTTGATGCGACCGGGGCAACGGTGGCTGTTTTTGGCTGCGGTATCGACCGCATCTACCCTTCGACCAATCGGGATCTCGCGCTGGAAATAGCCGCTGACGGGCTGCTGCTTTCGGAGTTCCCGCTTGGATACGCGCCGACCAAATATTCGTTTCCTCAACGAAACCGGGTGATCAGCGGCTTGGCGGTCGGGACGCTGGTGGTGGAGGCCGCCCAAACCAGCGGCTCGCTGATTACCGCGCTTCAGGCCCTTGAGCAAGGACGTGAGGTATTCGCGGTGCCAGGCCCGATTCGCAGTGCGCTCAGTAAGGGATGTCATGCCCTGATTAGGCAAGGCGCCGTGCTGACGGAAACGGTAGAAGATGTCTTGCAGGAGTTCCCTGGCTTCGAACGCACCAAGCTTTCCGGGGACTCAAGGCCCGAAAGCCCGGCGCCACCAAGTCTCGCTGCACGAGAAGCCCACATTCTGGAATCCTGCGATTTTGAGCCTATCGCCTTCGACCAGCTGGTCGACAAAACCGGATTGACGGCCCCAGAGGTTTCATCCATTCTCGTGGGCCTTGAAATGAAGGGCTTGGTGCGCTCCGATCGTGGAGGCGCGTTTGTCCGAACCGGACGAGCCCACTCCTAAGCAAACTCTCGACCAGTCAGGTAGACGGTACTGCCTGATTTTGCGAACGTCGCGACAAGCCCGATCGCCCCCCTGGCGAGTCCCGAGGCGAAGCATGCAGCACACGGTGATTGACGTTCTCATATACATTTTCGAGCATTACGCCGAGGATGATGTCGATGTCCTCGACGACCATGACCGCCTGCGGCGGCAGTTGCGCGAGGTCGGTTTCGAGGTCAATACCATTCGGCACGCGCTCGACTGGTTGAACGAGCTAGCGATGAAGGCGCCTGAATCCGACTTGATAGTCGATAGCGGAACCTCTGTGCGGTGCTATTCGCCGGAAGAGCAGTTCAGACTTGACCCGGCTTGTCGTGGCTTTCTGCATTACCTTGAAGCCAATGGGGTGCTTGAGTTCTCAAGTCGGGAACTCATCATTGAACGGGTGATGGCGCTCGACGTCAAAGGCATCGACGTCGAGCAGCTCAAATGGATCGTGCTCATGGTGCTGTTCAACCTCCCGGGCTATGAAAACGCCTATTTTTCGATGGAAGATTTGGTCAACGATAGCGCTTACAGCGCCCTTCATTGAATGATTCTGGTCACCGGCTCGCCGCTATCTCGACAGGCTAAGAAACACTAATGGCTCACAATCTGGTCATCGTCGAGTCGCCTGCCAAGGCGACTACCATCAAGAAGTATCTGGGCGCTGACTACGACGTTCTGGCGTCCTACGGGCATGTCCGAGACTTGCAGCCGAAGGAAGGCGCAGTTGACCCCGAGCACGCGTTTTCAATGACCTATGAGGTGATTGAGAGAAACGCAAAATACGTCGATGCGATAACCAAATCGGCCCGCAAGGCGGATGCTCTCTATCTTGCAACCGACCTTGATCGCGAAGGCGAGGCGATCTCCTGGCACATTCTCGAGGTGTTGAAGGAACGAAATGCGCTAGAGGGCAAGAAAGTCTGTCGGGTGGTGTTCCACGAGATAACGCCGCGTGCGATTGCCGATGCGGTCGCTAACCCCCGCGAAATTTCGACCGCCCTTGTGAACGCTCAGCAGGCGCGTCGCGCCCTTGATTACCTCGTAGGCTTCAATCTTTCGCCCTTGTTGTGGAAAAAAATTCGTCGTGGACTCTCCGCCGGGCGCGTGCAGAGCCCTGCTTTGCGCCTGATTTGCGAGCGAGAAGCTGAAATCGAAAAATTCGTTCCGCGCGAATATTGGACGGTCGAGGCGGATATGAGCGCCGCCGCCGGCCCGTTCACCGCGCGACTCTCCGAGATTGGTGGGGAGAAAGTCCGGCAGTTCACAGTGACCAGCCAAGCGCAAGCTGAAGCTGTCCGCCAACAAATTCTGGACGGCTCTGACGGCGCGTTTTCCGTTGTCTCAGTTGAGAAGAAACAGCGCAAGCGACACCCGGCGCCACCTTTTATTACCTCAACGCTGCAGCAGGAAGCGGTTCGCAAGCTGGGCTTTACAGCGCAACGAGCGATGCGCGTCGCGCAGCAGCTTTACGAGGGTATCGATACCGGTAACGGTGCGGAAGGTTTGATTACCTATATGCGTACCGACTCCTTGAACCTTGCGGCGGAGGCGGTCGACGAACTGCGAGACTTCATTAAGTCTGAATACGGGCCGACTCTGGTGCCCCCCAAACCGCATACCTACAAGACGAAGTCGAAGAACGCGCAGGAAGCGCATGAAGCGATCAGGCCGACGTCCGCGTTACGCCGCCCTGCCGACATCAAGTCCCGGCTGACGCCCGAGCAGTTCAAGCTTTACGAACTGATCTGGAAGCGCACGGTGGCCTGCCAAATGAATCCGGCAATCATCGATAGCGTGGGCGTGGATCTCAAATCGAAAGGCGACGCTATCTTCAGGGCCTCCGGGATGACCATCGCAGAGCCCGGGTTCATGTTGGTATACGCCGAAAGTCAGGATGATGAGGCGGCCGAAGAGGGGGCGTTGCCGGCGCTTACCGAAGGCGAAAAGGTTCAGATTGGAGAGGTGAGGATAGACCAGCATTTTACCGAGCCACCGCCACGGTATTCGGAGGCAAGTCTGGTCAAAACCTTGGAGGAGTACGGGATTGGGCGGCCTTCCACCTATGCGTCGATCATCTCGACGCTAACTCAGCGCGCCTATGTTGAACTTGACCGCAAGCGCTTCCGACCCACGGACATCGGCCGCATCGTGAGCAACTTTCTGAGCAATCACTTCAGCGACTATGTCGATTACGACTTTACCGCCCGGCTTGAAGATGACCTCGACGCTGTATCCCGCGGGGAAAAGGAATGGATCCCGCTGCTTGAAGCATTCTGGAAGCCGTTCGAGGACAATTTGCGCGACAAGGAGGCCAGCGTCTCGCGTAAGGAGGCCACGCAAGCCAGACTTTTAGGAACAGACCCCGTTTCGGGACTGCCAGTCTCCGCGCGGATGGGCCGGTTCGGCGCTTACATCGCCATCGGCGACCCCGAGATGGAAGAAAAGCCGAAGTTTTACGGGCTCCGACAAGGTCAGAGGATCGACACGATCACCCTCGAAGAGGCGCTGACGCTAACCAAATTGCCCCGGCAGGTGGGACAGTTGCCCGATGGCGCGGCAGTTTCGGCAAACATTGGTCGATTCGGTCCCTATATTCGATATGCCGACAAATACGTATCGCTGAAGGGTGAAGACGACCCTTATACGATTCAAATCGAACGCGCCATTGAGCTTATCGAGGCCAAGAAACTGGCCGACGCCGCACGCGAAATCAGGATTTTTACGGATGCTGGAATAAAAATCCTGAATGGCCGGTACGGCCCTTATGTCACCGATGGCAGCAAGAACGCCCGAATTCCCAAGGATTCGGACCCCCTACAACTAAGCCAGGCGGACTGCGTGACCCTGCTGGAGACTGCGAAGCCCGCCTTCGGACGGCGTAAAGCGGGTATTCAGGAGGCGAAAGGCGCTGCGGCAAGTCGGAAAAAATCTGCTCAGCCGACTGCCTCTGAAAAGGCCGAGGCAAAGCCGTTTGCCGCCAAGCCCCGGAAAAAAGCAGCGGCAAGCAAAACCTCTAAATCGAGCGCCAAAAAAACCGCTTCAAAGAAAACCAAAGCCAAAACCAGCACGGCGAAGACCGCCAAGGCAAAACGTCCGCCAACTTCAACGTCCTGAATTCCTGAAAGACTTTGAATCGTCGTTATTTTTAGGTTGACACAGCAGCCTCGAGTTACGACAATTTCTGGCTACCGTTTCGGAGGGGTACCCAAGCGGTCAACGGGAGCAGACTGTAAATCTGCCGGCTCTGCCTTCGTAGGTTCGAATCCTACCCCCTCCACCATTCGCTCAATGTGGGTGGTCACATGTGGTGCAAGCTCGGGTATGCGGGTGTAGTTCAATGGTAGAACTTCAGCCTTCCAAGCTGATTGCGTGGGTTCGATTCCCATCACCCGCTCCATTTGCTGCCTCGGTTAAACGCAGCGAATGGCGGACGCAAGCACAAGGCGCGGGCGGCGATCAGGGATGGAAAACGGCGAGAATTTCGCCCATATAGCTCAGTCGGTAGAGCACTTCCTTGGTAAGGAAGAGGTCACCGGTTCGATTCCGGTTATGGGCTCCATGATTTTTGATTTCCCCGGCTATCCGGGGCCAACATTAGCAACGTGACCTTCTGCGGGAGTTTTTAAAGATGGCCAAGGAGAAATTTGAACGTAACAAGCCGCACGTAAACGTAGGCACGATCGGTCACGTTGATCACGGCAAGACGACGTTGACGGCAGCGCTGACGGTGGTTACGGCCAAGAAGT